>USAP01000096.1 GCA_900552775.1 uncultured Eubacteriales bacterium
GCACCAATAGTAAGCCCCATTATTTTGTCGCTATCGTCTATTTTGGCCGTGAGCATAATTACCGGAAAATAAAATTTCTCCCTGATTTTCTGACAGATACGGAATCCGTCAATATCCGGTAGCATTACATCCAAAATTGCCAAATCAATTTCTGTTTCCTCAATGCATTTTAACGCATCAACACCATTATAGAATTTATAAACAGTATATCCATCATTATTCAGATAAACTTGAATTAAATCGGCTATCTCTGTTTCATCATCTACCACTAAAATTTTTTCGTTCATTATCAATGCTCCTTTTTAACCTCTTATCAATAGGCTTTTCTGAATTTTTCGGAATCAGCCACATATAGCCGATTTTTGAAACACCCGGTATACGGTTTTCCTCGCAAAGTTTCTGTACCCGTCTTTCAGAAATTCCCCATATTTTTGCCGCTTCTGGACAAGACATATATTCCATACTACAACCTTCTCCTTGTTATAGTTTATCAATATTTATTATATACGGACATACGAATAAAGTCAATAGAAAATAAAAGAATATTCGAATTATTTAAGCTAATAATAAGAACTGTATAGACATATACAAAACATAACATGAACTGTAAAATATAATAGGGTGAACAAATATGTCAAAGCGACCATTACCATTATACGATTTTAGTTCTTTCGGGGCAGCTATAAAGGCCGCAAGGAACGAGCGTGGAGAGAGCCGAAAAAAAGTAAGTGACGCACTATATATTTCTCCTCGTTATCTTGCTAATATCGAGAATAAAGGACAGTAGCCAAGTTTACAGGTATTTTATGACCTTGTAACCCGTTATTATATTTCAGTTGATCAATTCTTTTTTCTTGATAATGCTGCTGAAAAGTCAACGCAAAGGCGACAACTCGACAGTCTGATTGATACTATGAACAGCAAGGAATTAACAATTATGACAGCTACTGCGAAGGGAATATTGAAAGCCAAAGAGCCGGAGGAATAAGTCTCCGGCTTCCTTTTGTCATTGCAAAGTCATTTTTGAAGATTATAGCCGATTACAGGCTATTTTTTTATTGGTTTTAACCGTAATTTGCGCAACAAAATCAAGATTTTAAGCAGATATTGAATATAGGGGAAAAACTAATTTTCACGGAATAGCAAGCAAAGCGAGTGAGTACCCACTCACGATTTTTACGGCGGTCATTTCTTTGAAATTGCCGTAAAAATATTTTTGGGATATTCCCAAACCCTTTAATCTGAAAATGCGGAGGTTTTTATGAAAAACAGAAAAAGAAATATACAACTGAAAATATGGGTGTCGGCAGAGGAACGAAAGCTGATTGAACATAAAATGTCGCTTGTGCCGACAAATCAAATCGGGGCGTATTTGCGAAAAATGGCGATTGACGGATATATCATATACACCGATACGAAAGACATTCAGGCTATGAATAAGGAATTGCAGAGGATCGGCAGAAACATAAATCAAATTGCAAAGCGTGTTAATTCCACAAGCAGCATATATCAAGCAGACATTGAGGAATTGAAAGGGGATTTACAGAATATATGGCGGTTACAAAGAACCATCCTATCAACTCTACGCTGAAAAAAGCAATTCAGTATATCTGCAATCCCGAAAAGACAGACGGAACGCTGCTTATCGACTCATACGGCTGCACACCCGAAACTGCCGATATTGAGTTTGAATGGACGAGGAAAAAGGCAAAGGACAACGGCAAAGAGAGTCATCTTGCAAGACACTTTATACAAGCCTTTGAGCCGGGCGAAACAACGCCGGAGCAGGCTCACGAAATCGGAAAGAAATTAGCTGTTGAAATTCTGGGCGGCAAGTACGAATATATTTTAAGTACGCATATTGACCGGGGGCACATTCATAACCATATCATTTTTAATGATGTGAATTTTGTTGATTACAGGCACAGTCATATCAATAAAAAATGGTATTATGATACACGCAAAATAAGCGACCGTCTTTGTGAGGAATACGGGCTGTCGGTTATTCCGCAGAACGATAACAAAGGCAAAAGCTATATCGAATATACGGCGGCAAAACAAGGTACAAGCTATAAGGCACAGCTTAAAGCGGATATTGACAAAGCTGTCCGAAAGTCGCTTGACTATTCCGATTTTCTGCTGCGTATGGAAATTGCCGGATATGAAGTAAAGAAAGGTAAATATATTTCATTCCGAGCCGCAGGGCGTGAGCGGTTTATACGGGGCAAAACTCTTGGCGGTTATTATACAAAAGATTTTATAAAAGAACGCATTTCAAAGAACGCTATACACCGTCCGAAAAAAGACAGCCGCCGTATCAACCTTATTATCGACATTCAGAATTGTATCAAGGCACAGGAAAGCAAAGGCTACGAGCATTGGAGCAAAATATATAATCTGAAACAGGCAAGCCGAACACTTAATTTTCTGACTGAAAATAATCTGACTACCTATAAGGATTTAGAGGCCGCCGTAAATAAAATACATTCCGATTTTGACAGTACGGCACAAAAGATAAAGACGGTTGAGAAAGCTATCGGCAAAAATGCAATACTGATAAAACAGCTTGAAATATATCGGCAGTACCGACCTATATATCTGAAACTGCAAAAGGTAAAAAACAAAGAAGGCTTTACACGGAAATTCCAAAGAGAACTGATTTTATATGAGGCTGCCGAAAGAAATCTGAAAGGCAAAAATCCGCCGCCGCTTGAAACCCTTATAAAGGACAACGGGGATCTGTCGGAACGGAAAGCAAAACTGTATGAGGAATACAAAAAGCTGAAATCAAAATCTGCCGAAATCGAGGTTATCCGTTCAAATGTTGATACGCTGCTTAACCGTCCGAAAGAACGCAATCCCGAAATCGAAAAATAAATTGTAGCGCAAATGTAGCGTTATAGGGCTGGGCGCGGCAAAAATAATATGGTATAATGAATATAACTAAAAAGGTTTAGGAGGTACAGCCTTATGAAGAAAATCAAAACATTTTTAACGGCAGCGGCAATTTTAGCCGCAATTACAAGTACAACATACGCCGCAGAAATTCCGGTTGAGTGTGCGCCGGAAAACGCAACGGCTGAAAGCATTACAATAACGGAAAATCTGATTAGCCCGATTCTTGACGAGGTGCAAAACGGTTTAGGTTATCAGCCTGCTTGGTGCAAGGCTCATAACGCAGTATTTAACGCCGTGCTTGCCGGAAACACAAACGGTTACGGTTATCTTGATTTAGCCGCTGTCGCACGGAACGCACTCATATATTACCGTGATGTTTATTTAAGACCTGAATACTATGCGGAAAGGGAAACAGCCGCAAAACTGCTCTTATCGGATATTATTTCAGAGGTCGAGAACGGGACAAAAGATTATGACGCCGCGCTCAAAGAGGCATACACAAAAATCTATCAGACAATAAATCCCGCCTATGTTCCGAATGAGGAAATCGGCATTGACCG
Organism: uncultured Eubacteriales bacterium; assembly: GCA_900552775.1. Classification (GTDB taxonomy): domain Bacteria; phylum Bacillota; class Clostridia; order UMGS1883; family UMGS1540; genus CALCLY01. The sequence goes on from USAP01000096.1 coordinate 3,459, forward strand.
AATATATTTAGATATTCCCGCCGCCGATACCGTAATGTTTACACAGGCAAGAAAGCTGCTTAAAGAAGCACAGACAAGGAGTGTTCAAAAATGACGAGAACGGATATTTTAATACGGTTTATCAAAAAGAGCATAGCGCCGATAATAACCGCAATACTTTTGTATAACCTGTTCATCGGGCTTTGCATAGCAAACGGATCGGTCAATTATAACGTATCGGACTGAAAATTTTTCGATTGTAGAAAAATTTTCACACCTTAATGCGTTAAAAGCCCGCAAGGCTTATATGTATCTTTTAATGCTTTGCGGAATACCTTTCGGAATACGGTTTATGTTCACACTGCCGGTCTTTATCGGAAATCCGGGCGTCAGCATTTTTATGACTGCTGCCAACATAGCAATAGGCGCCGTAATCGGCGGCATAATCTTAATATGGAAATTGCTTGTCGCCGTCTGCTATGTGCCGTACACGGCTGTTAAGCTGATAACCGCATAATACACAAAAACAGCTTCTTTTTGAGGCTGCTTTTTGAAATATAATCAATATTTTTGTAAATGTATAGCTTTTTATACGAAAGTATGATATAATAGAAATAACCTTTTTAACGGAGGCGTACATAATGGAAAACAATATACAGATATTTGAAAATAAAAAAATCCGTACTGCGTGGGACAGCGAACACGAAGAATGGTATTTTTCGGTTGTAGATGTTGTATCTGTTCTAACCGACAGCGTTGACGGCAGAAAGTATTGGAATAAACTGAAACAGCGATTAAAAGACGAAGGTAATGAAACGGTGACAAATTGTCACCAGTTGAAAATGACTGCCGCAGACGGAAAAAAACGCTTGACAGACGTTGCGACAACAGAGCAAATTTTGCGTATCATACAATCAATACCCTCACCCAAAGCCGAGCCGTTCAAACAATGGCTTGCACAAGTCGGTGCCGAGAGGATTGACGAAACGATAGATCCGGAACTTACAATAGACAGAGCTCTTGAAACATATCTGAAAAAGGGCTATACACGGGAATGGATAAATCAGCGCTTGCAGGCTATTCAGGTACGAAAAGAGCTTACAGACGAATGGGATAACAGAGGCGTTAAAAAAGGTATTGAGTATGCTATCCTGACAGACGAAATTACAAAAGCGTGGTCGGGAATGACAACACGCAAGTATAAATCGTTAAAAGGCTTAACGAAGGAAAACCTGCGCGATAATATGAGTACGCTTGAACTGGTGCTGAATATGCTTGCAGAGGCAACGACTACGGAATTTTCAAAAGAAATGAAACCTTCGTCATTTGAAGAAAGCCGTAAAATCGCAAAGCAGGGCGGCAAGGTAGCCGGTGACGCTCGTAAAAATATAGAGGCAACCACTAAAAAACCTGTTATTACCGATAAATCCGCTGCTGAACTAAACAGAATTGTAGCCGACCTTATAACTGACATTGCCGACGATACCGATAAAAGTACAGAATAATAAAAAAAATAAACCGTGATACGCCTATCATTTAAGATAGAATGTATCACGGTATTTTTATGTTTTTTTGCAACAGGGGTACGGTTTGTACCCCTGTTAAATGTAGAAAATGAAATTGTCATTTTCGCAGGTTTTAGAGGAATTATATTACCCTGTCGGTTTCGGCGGTTAAAAACCCTTATTTTACGCTGTTTTTTAGACTTATATTTTCTACATACCCGACCGCCTTTTGCGTATATAATTTGCCTTTTGCTTTCGTATTACAATTTTTCTGCATACGGGGCAATACTTGAATTTGTTGTTTGCCGCTTCATACGGCTTTCTGCAATTTTGACAAATTCGTGTGTTTTTCGGTTTTGCAAGCTCAATATACAAATCCTTATCTGCCGGAAGTACGCCAATTCTAAACCATTTACATATAATATGCGAATAGGTTATACATTGAACGCACACGCACGGATCGCCGTCGTCAAGCCTTATGCAATTTCCGTTATCATAATTACAGCACAGCCGTTTTATAAGGGCGTTTACCTTTCTGCTTTGTTTCGGAGTAAGGTCTATTCTGTCTTTCATAGCTCCGGCGGCTTGTGCGAGGGCGGTTTTTTGTCCTCTCGCTCACCTTGCTCCTTTTTCGCTTGATTTAACTGCTGCTTGATAGACGGCTTTACGGGTATTGCAACAATCTCATTTCCAATCCGTACAAATTCCTCCGGATTCTTAAATATGTTGGCATACTTTTTCTGCAAGCCGTCCGAAAGGCTCGTGAAATTTTCCTCTCCCAGACCGACTATAAGGAATGTGCCGGCAATAATATCTGTCATTTCTTTATCATCGTTATAGATTGCCCGATTCAAAGGCAGTCCGTTTAATTTGCCCTCATCATTGCAAATAATTGCGACCATATCATCATACGGATATGTTGCCTGTATAAGTCCGCCGACCTCTTTCTGCAAAGAGTCCAAGCCGGGGTTAATTTCTTTGACATAAGGCTCTTTCATAGGCTCAACCGCCAATACCGAAATTTTATCGTCCATATTTTTATCCTCACTTTCCGGCGGCTCATTATTGATAATGCCGTCAATTTTGTTGTAGTTTTGCTCCGTCTGCTTTTCAGCCGTTTCAAGATAATTAAAGGGCTTGTCTGCAAATTTCAGCTCCCGTATCTGCTCAAATTGAGATAATACGCCCTTTTGCAGTCTGTCATACTCTGCATAGATTTCTTTTGTAAAACTGCCGTTATCCAGCATTTCCTGTTGTGTACATACCCAGCCGCTGCCGTACAGAAACGGGTAAAGCGTCAAATTATCCGTTATGTAGGTCAAGGATTTATCTCTGTTGTCGTAGTATGCAAAGCCGCTTTCGCCGAAAATATAATTTTCACTCTTGCCCAAATACAGCTTATCGTCGCAGCCGACAAAGGCGGTCATACCCTTGTAATTGCTTATCGCCGCCGAGCGTGTATGAACATAATCGAAAAATTTGTCGACCTTTTTCCAGCTTGCTTTATCACAGTAATA
>USAP01000097.1 GCA_900552775.1 uncultured Eubacteriales bacterium
TCTCGCGATATAGGACGGATCATGCTCATGATCCGTCAGAAAGGCAAGCTTTCGTCCGGGCATATAAGACGTATCCTCTGCCGCGAACCAAATCGCCGAAACGCTGTACTATTACACCGCCGCCAAGCATGTTTGAAAGACGAGCGATACTTTCGCCGTAGCCGTTACTGTCTTCAAACGGTTCTGAAAAGTGCTTGGAAACCAGAAGGGCAAAGTTTGTGTTTTCTGTCTGCATTTCGGGACTTTCATAGCTGTGACCGTTTACGGTTACTATACCGTTTGTATTTTCGTTTACAACAATTCCTTTGGGGTTCATGCAGAATGTTCGTACGTTATCCTCAAATTTTTCGGTTCTGTAAACAATTTTACTTTCATAAAGTTCATCTGTCAGATGTGAGAATACAACCGCAGGAAGTTCGACGCGCACACCAATGTCAACCCTGTTGGATTTTTTCTTTATTTTCAGTTTTTTGCATACGGATTCCATCCATTTGCTTCCGCTGCGACCGACGGATATAATGAGGTTTTTACATGTATAATCTTTTTCGCGGGCTGAAATTTTAAAGCCGTCTGCAATCTTTTCCACTGTTGAAACAGGCATGTCAAAATGAAAATCAACGTGTTTGCAAAGCTCTTTATAAAGATTCTCAAGAACTACAAAATTTTTATCAGTCCCGAGGTGGCGAACAGAGGCATCAAGCAAATTCAGCTTATTTTGCAGACAAAGCTTTTTAAAGTGTGTTCCCGCAGTTGAATACAGCTTAGTGCCTTCACCTCCGTACTCCATGTTGATGGAATCTACATATTTCATAAGGTCAAGTGCTTCTGTTTTTCCGATATGTTCGTAAAGGGTTCCGCCGAAGCTGTTTGTTATATTATATTTACCGTCCGAAAAAGCGCCGGCACCGCCGAACCCGCTCATTATAGAACAAACTTTGCATTTGATACAGCTTTTAACTTTTTTGCCGTCAATCGGACATACGCGTTTGTTTAGCGGATGACCGGATTCAAAAACCGCAACAGAAAGTTTTGGATTTTGTTTTATAAGTTCAAAAGCAGAGAATATTCCGCCCGGTCCGGCACCGATTATAATAACATCGTAATTCAAGATAATACCTCCGTTTGTGTTTTTTAACCGTATTCTATTATATAGCATAAGTTTAAAAAAGTCAAGAGAGTATGATGATGCAAACAAAAAATCCTCCGCAAAACTTACGTGCGGAGGATTTTTAATAATTTATAATTTATTCTGAAAGGTCTTCAACATAAAGTGTTCTTGTACCGCCGTCTGCCGAGGGGTTTAAAGAACCGTTTTTACGTTTTTCAAAGAATTTCAATGCAACCTGGGGAAGAAGTGCATAACTCAATACATCTTCGTCCTTTTCATAATAACCAAGGTCGCGAAGTTCTTTGCTGTACCCTTCAAGCTCCGGCTTTAAAAGATCAGCAGGACGGCATGTGATAACTTTGTCATCGCCGATTGCTTTCTTTCTTACGGCTTCGTTTACTTCGCCCGGAAGCTGACCGTATTCGCCGCGGAGGAGACCCTTTGATTCTTTGGGAATCATTTTGTATCTTTCGCCTGCGAGAACGTTCATAACTGCCTGTGTGCCGACAATCTGGCTTGTAGGAGTTACAAGCGGAGGATAACCGAAGTCTTTGCGAACTCTGGGTACCTCGGCAAGCACATCATAGTATTTGTCCTCAGCGTTTGCCTGCTTAAGCTGCGAAAGCAGATTTGAAAGCATACCGCCAGGAACCTGATACAAAAGTGTGTTTGTATCAACTTTCAGAACTTTCGGGTTCAGAATTCCTTCTGCCTGAAGCTTGTCAGCTACACCGCGGAAATGCTTTGCAATAGGCGAGAGAGCTGCAAGATCTATACCTGTATCCCTTGTTGTTCCCTTAAGTGTTGCAACAAGAGCCTCTGTTGACGGCTGTGATGTTCCGTTAGCGAGCGGAGAAAGAGCACAGTCGACAATATCAACGCCTGCCTGAGCAGCCATAAGATTTACCATGTCACCGGTACCTGTTGTGTTATGAGTGTGCAAGTGAATCGGAATTTTAATCTCTTTTTTAAGCTTTGATACAAGCTCGTAAGCGTCAAACGGCAGAAGAAGGTTTGCCATGTCTTTAATACAGATTGAATCTGCGCCCATGTTTTCAAGCTTCTTTGCAAGTTTAACAAAGTATTCTATGTTGTGAACGGGGCTTGTTGTATAGCTTATTGCCGTTTCACACCAAGCTTTATATTTTTTGGTGTATTTAACAGCAGCTTCAAGATTTCTTACATCGTTTAATGCGTCGAAAATTCTTATTACATCAATACCGTTTTCAATTGATTTTTTAACAAACTGCTCAACAACGTCATCTGCATAGTGTTTATATCCCAAAATGTTCTGACCTCTGAAAAGCATTTGCAGTTTTGTATTGGGCATATGCTTTTTCATTGTACGGAGTCTTTCCCACGGGTCTTCATCGAGAAAACGCATGCAAGCGTCAAATGTGGCGCCGCCCCAGCACTCAAGAGACCAGTATCCGACTTTATCAAGAGCTTCAAGAGCCGGAAGCATGTCTTCAAGACGCATACGTGTTGCTGCCTGCGACTGATGCGCGTCACGCAGTATTGTATCTGTTATATATAATTTGTTGTTTGCCATGAAACATATCTCCTTTCAAGTATTATTTCATAAACAGTGTGAGGAATGCGCCTGCGGCAATAGCAGAACCTATTACGCCCGCAACATTCGGACCCATAGCGTGCATAAGGAGAAAGTTTGAGGGATTTTCCTTCTGACCTACAACCTGTGATACACGTGCTGCCATAGGAACGGCCGAAACACCTGCAGAACCGATAAGAGGATTAATTTTATTCTTTGTAAAGAGGTTCATGAATTTAGCAAGCAATACGCCGCCGGCTGTGCCGCCTGCAAATGCGATAACACCCATTACTATGATGATAAGCGTTTTTGTACTGAGGAATATTTCAGCTGTAGCCGTAGCACCAACAGATATTCCGAGGAATATTGTTACAATGTTCATGAGCTCGTTCTGTGCTGTCTTTGAAATTCTGTCAACAACACCGCACTCGCGCATAAGGTTACCGAGCATAAGGCATGCGATAAGCGGAGCAGCAGAGGGGAGAAGCAGTGATACGAATGTTGTAATAACAATCGGGAAAATAATTTTTTCCGTTTTGCTTACGGGTCTTAACTGCTTCATAACAATTTGACGTTCCTTTTTTGTTGTGAGAAGTTTCATAATAGGCGGCTGAATAACGGGAACAAGCGCCATGTATGAATATGCGGCAACAGCAATGGGACCTAAAAGGTCGGGAGCGAGCTTCGATGTTACGAATATCGCCGTAGGACCGTCAGCGCCGCCTATGATACCTGTTGAAGCGGCTTCAAAAGGATTAAATCCCAAAGCCGTGCAACCGAAGAACGCGATAAAGATACCGAGCTGTGCGGCAGCACCCAAAAGAAGACTCTTCGGGTTTGCAATAAGCGGACCGAAGTCTGTCATAGCGCCGACACCGAGGAAGATAAGGCAGGGATAAATCCCAAGCTTTACGCCGAGGTAAAGATAGTCTATAAGGCCTGCTGTGATATCCTGGGTTCCGATAATTGCGCCGGCGTTATCGTAAATATTAATTATACCGTGAGGGAATGCTGACCACTGAATATTGCCGGCAGCAAAAATGTTTGAATGATACATTTCGGCGCCGGGAAGATTTGTAAGCAACATACCAAACGCAATGGGGAGCAGCAAAAGCGGCTCAAATTGTTTTACTATGGCAAGATACAGAAGAACAAACGAAATTGCAATCATTATAAGCACTTTCGGGTCTGCGCTGAGCATTGCAAAACCTGTATCTCCCAAGAATTTTGTAATAACTTCCATGTAAAATTACACTCCTTAAGTAAAAATATTTTACGCGATTGTGCAAAGAACAGTTCCGCTCTCAACGGCAGAGCCTTTTGAAGTCGAAACGGATGTAACTTTACCGTCGCAGGGAGCCATAATTTCGTTTTCCATTTTCATAGCCTCAAGAATCATGAGAACCTGACCTTTTTTAACAGTGTCACCTTCTGCTACATTTACGGAAAGTATTGTTCCGGGCATGGGTGATTTAACTGTTTCGCCGCCTGCGGGAGCAGAAGCTGCGGGTGCAGCAGCGGGAGCTGCTTTTTTAGCGGGAGCCGCTTTAGAAGGTGCTCCGCCTTTTATTTCTTCTACGGAAACTTCGTATTCCGTACCGTTTACGTTTACTTTGTAAGTTTTCATAATAAAAATTCTTCCTTTCGATAAATTAAAGTTTTTTTACAGATAAAATGCGGATTCCGGAAATGTCCGTTCCCATTTCTTCTGCAATAGCCGCAGAAACCGCAGCAATAAACTCGCCTCTGTTTGCAATTTGTGTTTCAGCTTTTTTTGCGGTAGCCGGAGCGGAAGCTGGCTTATCTTTAATTGCCGCTTTGCATATTGCTCCCATTACGGCGCAAAGAATAATTATGCATATAAGACCAACAAATACAAGACCGATTCCGAGACCGAAAACGGTAAGGCTTGAAATGCTTTGAGCTTCTTCCAAAGAAATAAGCATATCTTTTCCTCCTTAAATATAAACTTATAAAATTTCGGAAAGTGCAACCGCAACCGCAACCGTTGCGCCAACCATGGGGTTGTTGCCCATGCCGATAAGACCCATCATTTCAACGTGAGCCGGAACGGAGGAAGAACCTGCAAACTGTGCGTCGGAATGCATTCTTCCCATAGTATCTGTCATACCGTAAGAAGCCGGACCTGCAGCCATATTGTCGGGATGAAGCGTTCTGCCCGTACCGCCGCCGGAAGCCACGGAAAAATACTTTTTGCCCTGTTCAACACATTCTTTTTTGTATGTGCCTGCAACAGGATGCTGGAAACGTGTGGGGTTTGTGGAGTTTCCTGTAATGGAAACGTCAACACCTTCATGGTGCATGATTGCAACACCTTCACGAACATCGTCGGCGCCGAAGCAGCGTACGGATGCGCGTTCGCCTTTTGAGAAAGGTGTTTCGGATACTATTGTAAGCTTACTTGTGAAATAATCAAATTTTGTTTCTACAAATGTGAAACCGTTTATTCTGGATATAATCTGAGCGGCATCTTTACCAAGACCGTTAAGTATAACGCGGAGAGGCTGTTTTCTGACCTTATTTGCCGATTTTGCAATACCTATAGCACCCTCAGCGGCTGCAAAGGACTCATGCCCTGCGAGGAAAGCAAAGCACTTTGTTTCTTCGCGAAGAAGCATTGCACCGAGGTTTCCGTGACCGAGACCAACTTTTCTGTCATCGGCAACAGAACCGGGAATGCAGAATGCCTGAAGGCCTTCACCAAGGATTTCAGCGGCTTCACTTGCGTTTTTATATCCTTTTTTAATTGCTATTGCTGCGCCGACAATATATGCCCAGCAAGCATTTTCAAAGCATATTGGCTGAATTCCCTTTACTATATTGTAAACATCGATACCCTTTTCATCGCATATTGCCTTTGCTTCTTCAACCGAAGAAATGCCATAGCTTTTAAGCGCTGCGTTGATTTGATCTATTCTTCTTTCGTAACCTTCAAATAATGACATCAAAACCCCTCCTTACTGCTCACGCGGATTGATAACGCGTGCAGCGTCATCAAATCTGCCGTACTGTCCGGAAGCTTTCTGTAAAGCTTCGTTTGCGTCCATACCTTTTTTGATCATATCCATCATTTTGCCGAGGTGAACAAACTTGTAACCGATTATATGATCTTCATCGTCAATTGCAATTTCGGTTATATAACCTTCTGCAAGTTCAAGGTAGCGCGGTCCTTTTGCTTTTGTGGAGTAAACCGTACCAACCTGTGAGCGGAGACCTTTTCCGAGGTCTTCGAGACCTGCACCTATCGGAAGTCCGTCTTCCGAGAAAGCAGTCTGAGTTCTTCCGTATACAATCTGAAGGAAGAGTTCTCTCATTGCTGTGTTGATAGCGTCACAAACAAGGTCTGTGTTAAGCGCTTCAAGTATAGTTTTGCCCGTAAGAATTTCGGCAGCCATTGCGGCAGAGTGTGTCATGCCGGAGCAGCCGCACGTTTCAACCAAAGCTTCCTCAATTATGCCGTTTTTTACATTTAGAGTAAGCTTACATGCGCCCTGCTGGGGTGCACACCAGCCGATACCGTGCGTAAGACCGGAAATATCTTTAATTTCTTTTGCATGTACCCATTTGCCCTCCTCGGGAATAGGAGCGGGCTCATGACATACGCCCTTCGCAACGCATTGCATCTGTTCAACTTCTTGCGAATATTTCATCATTTGTCATAACCTTTCTGCCCACATCATTTTTACGCTCATTATCCGTGGGCAGATAAGGCGCCGAAATTATTTACGGAATACAATATAATTATGATATCCCAAATAACCCGATATTACAT
>USAP01000098.1 GCA_900552775.1 uncultured Eubacteriales bacterium
TGGTGTCGTTGGTCATGAACAGGAACGTGTTGTCCCCGCTCTTGGTGGTCTGCGTGATCGTCGGGAGATGGGTCAGTCTTGCATATTTTGTCGGCTTGTGCGTGACCGCATTCAAAGGCGAGTATACCGCCTTTTTCCAAAGATGTGTAAGCTTTGGATGAAATTATTCGGTAAAACTTTAAACCGTCTTCGCCGCCGTCCAACGCAAGGTGCGGTTCGAAAAGGCGTACGCTGTCATCAAGCTTTTCTATTTCAAATGTTTCAATATACGGCGGATTGGAAAGAATCATGTCATATTTTTCGTTGATTTCGTCGTTTAAAATATCCAAATGCAAGAACTTTGCGCGAACATCATGCCGACGTGCATTTCTTTCGGCAATTTTGAGAGCGTCTTCGGAAATGTCTGCCAAAGTTATTTCGCATTTTGAATTTTTGGCAATACTGATGCCTATGCACCCGCTGCCGCAGCAAAGATCAAGCACTTTCTTGCCGTCAGCGTGTTTGACGGCAAATTCCGTGAGAATCTCTGTATCGGGGCGAGGGATGAGAACGCTTTCGTTTACTTCGAACAATAGGGAATAAAACTCTTTTTCTCCCGTTATATATGCTATGGGCATATTTTTCTGTGCCATATATACATATTTTTTATATTCGGATTGCACTTCTTTGCTTACCGCATCAAGCCTTTTAAGGCAAAGTCCCGCCCTGTCTGTTTTAAGTAAAAAACACAAGAGCGCCGCGGCATCTTCTTTGTTTAAAACAGATGCGCCGCCTTGTAAAAGTTCACCAACCGTCACCATTTATCGTCCTCTTTGTTTCCTGTTATAACGTTTTCCATTGCCGCTATAGCAGCTTCAATCATAGAGTCATCGGGTTCTTTTGTTGTAATATGCTGAAGCCACATTCCGGGTGCCGATATTATCCTTGTGAAAAGGTTATCCGTTCTGCCGGCAAGTTTGATGAGCTCGTAGCCTATACCTACAATAATCGGTATAAGCAAAATTTTAAGCACGCTTCTTAAAGCTGCCGGTACCGACGCGGGAATAAACATTGAAACAAATATACTTACAATAAGTACAAGTATCATAAAAGATGTTCCGCATCTGGGATGAAAACGGCGCATTTTTCTGACATTTTCAACCGTCAGAGGAAGACCTTCTTCATAACAGAAAATTGTTTTATGTTCCGCGCCGTGATACATAAATGTGCGCCTGATATCTTTCATAAGCAATGTGCAAAGAAGATAAGCTACGAAAATTATTATTTTCAATACGCCTTCAAAAGTACTTCTGAGTATTCGCGAGTTATATGCGGCAAGACCGGTCCATTCGTAAAGGCGCGCGGGCAGCCATACAAACAGTCCTACAGAAAGTATAAGCGCCAGCACAACGCTTAAAACCATTAAAGCCGAGCTTAAGAAGCCGCCGCTTTCTTTGTCATCTTCTTCAAGACCGGCAATTTCGGCAGAACGCATAAGGCATTTGTATCCGAAACGCAGATTGTCTGCCATCATAAAAATTCCGCGTATGAACGGAGTTTTTAACAATGCAGGCTTGTTTTGCCCGCCTGTGGGCCATTTTTCTACAACAAGCTCGCCCTCGGGATTTCGTACTGCCATTGCAGTTGTTTTCGGACCGCGCATCATAACGCCTTCGATAAGAGCCTGACCTCCTATGCTTGTTTTATGTTTAGTATTCATATATGCCTCCGTAATTTTTTCTACTATAATATTGTAGCACAGTGATGAAAAAAATTCAATAGTAAAAAAACTCTTAATTTTTTGTTTACAAAAAAAACAAAATATGTTAAACTATATTAAAGAGGTTTGATGTATGAAAGAGAAGACATGTTGTTTTACGGGACACCGCGACATTCCGGCGGACAAAGCGGATTATCTGCGCGATGAAGTACAAAAAGCGATTGAATATATGATGCGGAAAGGGATAACGGATTTCTGGTGCGGCGGCGCCCTCGGATTTGATACACTTGCCGCGGAAGAAGTGTTAAAATTAAAAGACAATTATCCCGAAATAAAGCTTTTTATCGCAATGCCATGTCCTACGCAGTCTATAGGCTGGAATGAAAAGAATAAAGCGGCATATGACGCAATTGCGGCAAAAGCTGATTCGGTTTGCGCCGTTTCGGATAAATATTATCAAGGCTGTATGCAAAAGCGTAACCGCTTTATGATAGACAACAGCTCGCGCTGCATAGCGTATTTCAGAAGGGGCAGAGGAGGCACTTACTATACAGTGAAATATGCAAGAGATTGCGGCGTGGAAGTTTATTATGTGTAAAGAGTGAACAGCGCGTAAAATTAAATACGTGCGTTTTCGGTTTTTGAAAATTTTTAAAAGCCGCATCAGGCGGCGGAACGGAGAATTATATGAAAAAAACAGCAGCTTTATTTGCGGCACTGTGTATCGCCGTTTCATGTTCGGGCTGTGCAAAAAAGACGAATGCGGAAAACAGCGCCGCGCAGACGCAGAATTTAAACGAAACAGGCTTTTCGTATACGGGAAGCTGGATCGCAAAAAACGTAAAAATAAAAAATAACAGAGACGGCTCTATTGAGGCGGTTGCGGCGGGAGTTCTGAAAAATTACTTCACGAAAGACTGTGTTATGATTATAAACGAAGACGGGAGCGCTCAGATAGACGGCAAAGAGGTTGAACTTAAAGAAGAAGACGGGAAAATGTACATTACATGGGACGGCTCAAAAACATTTATGTTCGATGTTGAGAAAACGGATGACGGTTTTAAACTGATGTACGGTAAATACTTAAGCGTAACATTCGGAAAGTGAGGTTTATGCATGAATAAATATATAGGAAATCCGATGCAGATTCGCGGCGTTGAAGAACACAGGCTTTGCGGAGGAAAAGGCGACGGAATGAGACTTTTTCAAATAAGAAACGGAAAAGGGCTTGAAATTACGGTGTCTGCGGACAGATGTGCGGATATTTCAAGACTTACATATAAGGGTGTAAATTTCGGTTATTTTTCACCGTGCGGATATGTGGCGCCGAGTTATTACGATTCGGTGGGAGCAGGCTTTTTAAAATCTTTTACCGCCGGTTTTTTCACCACGTGCGGTCTTACGGCAGTGGGAAGTCCATGCAATGATAACGGGGAAGAACTTCCGCTTCACGGAAGCATTTCCAATACGCCGGCTGAATATTTATTATACTGATGACGATAATTTTATATATCTTAAAGCAACTGTCAGAGACGCGGCGCTGTTTGCTCATAAGCTGCTCCTGAAAAGAGAGTACAAAATAAGCCTTTCGAATAACAGCGTGGAACTTTGCGATACGGTTACAAATACGGGCAGCGAAAAATCACCTTTTATGATGCTTTATCACTGCAATATGGGTTATCCTCTTCTTTGCGAAGATACAAAAGTTTATATTGACGCAGGTGAACCTGTACCGCGTAATGTGAGGGCGGCGGAAGGGCTTGATAAGTGCCGCAAAATGGAAAAGCCTCAGAAGGGTTTTGAGGAACAGTGTTACTATTACGATATGAAAAAGGGACGCGCCGGCGTATTTAACGAAGAAATCGGTGCCGGACTGCTGATTGAATATAATACATCCGAGTTACCTTGTTTTACGGAATGGAAGATGATGGGAGAGCAAGAATACGTTTTGGGACTTGAACCGGGAAACTGCACTCCTGACGGCAGAGACGTTTTAAGACGTGAGAACCGTCTGAAATTCCTTGAACCGGGCGAAAAAGCGGTGCATCATATAAAGTTTGAATTAAAAGACAAATTGTTTTTCTGATTAAAAAATGAGGGTGCGGCAAAATAAAATTGTTTTGCCGCACCCTCATTTTGAAATTTAGAAGCATAGCGCTTTATGAAGTTATTTAATTTTTTACTGTATTTCCGAAAAGCACCGAAATACGTTTTCTTAAATTAATGCTTTCGGGAGACGTCAGGAATTTATCGCGCGACAACAGCTCATCGGCAGCGGCACATGCCTCTTTTAAAACGGGCATATCTTCAAAAATATTTGCTATCCGAAGCTCGGGAAGACCGTGCTGTCGGGTGCCGAAAAAATCTCCGGGGCCTCTGAGTTTTAAGTCTTCTTCCAATATTTTCAAACCGTCGCAGGTTTCCGTCATTGTTTTAAGTCTTTTTTTGGTAAGAGGCGAATCGGTGTCTGAAATCATAATGCAATATGATTTTTCGCTGCCGCGGCCCACGCGCCCGCGAAGCTGATGCAGCTGAGACAAGCCGAACCTTTCGGCATTTTCTATAACCATAATATTTGCTTCCGGAACGTTTACGCCCACTTCTATCACGGTTGTGGAAACCAGGACATCTATACTGCCGCGGCTGAATTTTTCCATTATTTCATCTTTTTCATGTGTTTTCATTTTTCCGTGAATGTACGCTACATTAAAACCTTTAAAATACTTCTCGGAAATCATCTTGGTGTGTGCTATTACGTTTTTAACGTCAAGTGTTTCGCTTTCCTCCGCCATCGGGCAGACAATATATGCTCGGCTGCCGAAAGCCAGCTGCTTTAAAACAAAGCCGTATGCCCTGTCACGCAAGGCGGATTTAACAAAAAATGTATCTGTTTTTTGTCTTCCGGGCGGCAGCTCATCTATAATACTGACATCAAGATCGCCGTAAATTACATGTGACAGTGTTCTCGGAATCGGCGTTGCGCTCATTACGAGGAGATGCGGATTTTGTCCTTTTTCGGTTAAAGCTCCGCGCTGTTTTACGCCGAAGCGGTGCTGCTCGTCCGTTACGACTACGGCAAGATTTTTAAACTCGACTTTGTCGGTTATCAAAGCGTGAGTGCCTATAACAATCTGTGCCGCTCCGCTGAGTATTTCTTCGTAATTTTTTTTCTTGACATTAGGCGTTTGTGATCCTTTGAGCAAAACAATATTGTATTGCGGAAAAAGTTTTGAGAGAGATTCAAAGTGCTGTACGGCGAGTATTTCCGTGGGGGCCATAAGGGCGCTTTGAAAACCGTTTTTTGCCGCCGCATACAGTGCCGCGCATGCAACGGCGGTTTTTCCGCTTCCCACATCACCCTGAACAAGTCTGTTCATCGGGGTTTCCTTTTTCAAATCACAAAATATTTCATTTACTGCTCGCCTTTGTGCGTTAGTCGGAGAGAATGGCAAAAGAGAGAAAAAGTCATTTGGGTTCAATTTTTCAAGAGGTATGCCGGAAGATGAGCTTTTTCTTGATTTTGCCAAAGCAAGACCGCACCTTAATACAAAAAATTCTTCAAAGACAAATCTTCTTCGCGCTATCATAAAGCTTTCGTTGTTCTGCGGAAAGTGAATGTTGCACATTGAATAATCTATTGCGGCAAGATTGTATTTGTTTTTTATATCATCGGGAATCGTTTCGGGGATGCAGCCTTTGGAGGCCGCAAGACATTTTTCGGCAGCCGATGTCATATCACGGGAGGTTAAACCCGCCGTCAGCGCGTATATGGGCACTATTCGCCCTGTATTTTTATTTTCTCCGGCTTTTTCAAATATAGGAGAATTCATTTCCTTTTTGGCATAAATTGCTTTTACTTTGCCGAAAATGCTGTATTGTCTGCCTTTTATAAATGTATTTTTCAGATAAGGGTTATTAAACCATGTGCATGTAAGTATGCCCGAACCGTCCGAAAAGTTTTGTTTTGAAACTGTCATATTTTTTTTGATGCGGCTTATACTCATTTCACCTGCGGGACATACAAGAACAGACGCCTTTTCGCCGTCTTGCAGTTCAAATATTTTTTTGAAATTTCCCCTGTCTTCAAAGGAACGCGGAAAGCAGTAGAGCATATCGGCGACGGTGAAGATGCCAAGATGTGCCAACCGCTCTTTTTTAACGGGTCCGATTCCTTTTATCGCGCCTATTCCTTCATAAAACATAAGTGTCACCTTTTATATTGTAACATTTTTATATTAAATCGTCAATACGGTTGACAAATAATTCTTTGCATGTTAGAATAATTCCGGAAAGGGTGTTTTTATGAAAATTGAAGATATAGATAAGAATTTAAAAGTCAAAAAAGAAATAGACAGAAATGATGTGAAATATTTCGATGTGAAAACCGATGGGTTTTCGCTTTTCGGACTGCCTGCAACAGATGAAAAGCTTTTCAGAAGAATGCCGGAAAGTGTGGCAAAAAAAGTAAATCCCGGTGTGGAGCGGCTATATTCAAATACATCTGGCGGCAGAGTGATTTTTGAAACCGATTCGCCGTTTGTTGCAATCAGGGCATTTATGCCGTCTGTTTGCAGATTTTCCCATATGCCGCTTACGGGAACCACTGGTTTTGATGTATTTACGGATGAAGGAGAAGGCTTTTTTTACACAGGCACATTTTGTCCTCCCGTAGATATGGAAGACGGATTTGAAAGTATTGCAGAGTTTTAC
>USAP01000099.1 GCA_900552775.1 uncultured Eubacteriales bacterium
TTTTAGAAATAAAAACAGTTGCTGACGTTCCCCAGAACCCTGTCAAATAATAAATATTATTTTGACCAGTCACCAAAAACGCATCAACCTCTGATTGATTCAACTTAGCCTCAAATCTCTCAATCCTCGCTAACATACAACTCTCCTTAGTAGGTATTTTAAATTTATTATACCAAAAAAACACCAACACAATTGTATTCTACCGACTTTTTCCAAAAAAGCTTAAGTCATGAAGGAAAGTTGATGAAAAACACCCCGAAAACCAGATTTCAACTAGCTTTCGGAGTGTATTTTTTATTTCAATTTGTCTTTTAAATATTGTCCTGTGAAGGATTCTTTGACTTTGGCGACCTCTTCTGGTGTGCCTGTGGCAACGATTTGTCCACCACCGACACCGCCTTCTGGTCCAAGGTCGATAATGTGGTCAGCTGTCTTAATCACATCAAGATTGTGTTCTATTACAACAACGGTGTTCCCGCCCTCTATAAGTCTTTGAAGCACTTCCGTAAGCCTGTGCACGTCCGCTGTATGAAGACCTGTTGTCGGCTCGTCAAGAATATACATTGTTCTTCCGGTGGAACGTTTTGAAAGTTCTGTGGCAAGTTTTACCCTTTGTGCTTCTCCGCCCGAAAGAAGTGTTGACGGCTGACCGATTTTTACATATCCGAGTCCCACGTCACACAGCGTTTGCAGTTTCCTGCGGATTTTTTCATGATTTTTAAAGAATTCAAGTCCTTCTTCAATTGTCATATCAAGTACATCGTATATATTTTTTCCGAGATAAGTCACTTCCAAAGTTTCGCGGTTATAGCGCTTCCCTTTGCAGACTTCGCACGGAACATAAATATCCGAAAGAAAGTGCATTTCAATTTTAATAATGCCGTCACCGCCGCAAGCTTCGCACCTGCCGCCTTTAACATTAAAACTGAATCTGCCCGGTCCGTAGCCTCGCACTTTTGCTTCGTTTGATGTTGCAAAAACCTCGCGGATATCATTAAAAACTCCTGTGTATGTTGCGGGATTTGATCTCGGTGTTCTGCCTATCGGACTTTGACTTATTGCAATTACTTTATCAAGGTTTTCAATTCCGCGGATTTCTTTACACTCGCCCATGCCCTCTTTTGCCCCGTTGAGTTTATTGGCAAGTTCTTTATAAAGAATTTCATTTATAAGTGATGATTTACCGCTTCCCGAAACACCTGTTATGCAAACAAGCATGCCAAGCGGAATTTTAGCGTTGATATTTTTAAGATTATTTTGTTTTGCTCCTATTATTTCAAGAAATTTGCCGTTTCCTTTTCTCCTGTGCTCGGGAATCGGAATTTCTTTTTTATGAGAGAGATATTGTCCTGTGATGCTTTTCTCACAGTTGAGCACATCTGAAACCGTTCCGTTTACAACAACTTCTCCGCCGTGTATGCCGGCTCCGGGACCGATATCCACCACATGGTCAGCTTCAAGTATTGTTTCCTCGTCATGTTCAACCACAATCAAAGTATTTCCCATATCACGAAGATTTTTAAGCGTGCTTAAAAGCTTTGTATTATCTCTTTGATGTAAACCTATCGAAGGCTCGTCCAGTATATACAAAACGCCTACAAGTCCGCTTCCTATCTGTGTTGCAAGCCTTATTCGCTGTGCTTCTCCGCCCGAAAGAGTTGCTGCGCTTCTTGCAAGGGTAAGATAGTCAAGACCGACATTTTTTAAAAATGTAAGCCTTGCGTTTATTTCTTTTAAAATCTGAGATGCGATTTTTGTTTCAATCTCGGATAATTCCAGATTATCAAAAAAAACAATCAGCGAAGTAACCGAGAGTTTTGTCAGCGAGGCAATATTTTGTCCGCCTACGGTTACGGCAAGTATTTCAGGCTTCAATCTGTCTCCGCGGCAGTCGGGACAGATATCCTCAGACATGTAGCGTTCTATATCACTTTTTGACCATTCCGATGTAGTCTCGCGGTATCTTCTTTCAAGATTAGGAATTATACCCTCAAAAGGAGTTGAATACGAGCCGCTGCCGTATTCACGCGAATATTCATATTTTATTTTTTCCGTACCGCTGCCGTACAAAAGAACATTTATAATATTTTCAGGCAGCTCGCGTACAGGCGTGTTTATATCAAAACCGTAATGTTTTGCCAAACCGTTAAAGTACATACGTGCCATAGAATTGTCTTTGCCGCGCACAGTCCACCCGGGAGACATAATACCGCCGTTTATTATTGATTTATCGGGATTGGCAAGTATCCTTGCAGGGTCTATTCTAAGCCTCATTCCGAGACCCATACATGTCGGGCAGGCGCCGAACGGACTGTTGAAAGAAAATGCTCTCGGCGTCAGCTCTTCAATATTTATTCCACAGTCATGACATGCGTAATTAAGCGAATATGTTGTTTCTTCATTGTCGAAAAGAACATTTACAAGTCCGTTTCCGAGTTTAAAAGCCGTTTCAAGAGAATCCGTAAGTCTTTGTATAATGCCGTCTTTAATTTTAAGTCTGTCCACCACAATTTCTATTGTGTGTTTTTTCGTTTTCTCGAGAGTAATATCTTCTTCGAGAAGTCTTATTTCACCGTCAACTCTGACTCTGACATAACCGTCTTTTTTTGCCTTCTCAAATATTTTTTTATGTTCGCCTTTTTTTGCACGTACAATGGGCGCAAAAATCTGCATTTTTGTGCCTTCTTCATGTGATAAAATACTGTCAACAATCTGGTCTATGGTTTGTTTTTTTATTTCTTTGCCGCATTTATGGCAATGTGCCACACCTATTCTGGCATACAAAAGTCTTAAATAATCATATATTTCAGTTACCGTTCCGACAGTAGAACGGGGATTTTTGGCAGTGGTTTTCTGATCTATCGAAATGGCAGGCGATAATCCGCCTATAAAATCCACATCGGGCTTTTCCATCTGTCCCAAAAACTGCCTTGCATATGCCGAAAGACTTTCAACATAACGTCTCTGACCCTCCGCATATATTGTATCAAACGCAAGAGATGATTTACCGCTTCCGGAAAGTCCCGTAAAAACTATAAACTTATCCCTCGGGATACTGAGGCTTATGTTTTTGAGGTTATTTTCCCTTGCTCCTTTAATTACAATTTCATTCTTCATTTTCTTCTCCGCCCGTAAGTATTTTTATTTTATCTCTGAGTTTTGCCGCATCTTCAAATCTGAGCTCGCGTGAAGCACGCAGCATTTCATCCGTAAGTCTGTCTACCAATTCACTTATATTCTCCGTTTTAACTTCTTCTTCGACCGTTTTTGTGGCTTCTATTACTTCACGAACGGACTTTTTAACTGACTTTGGCACTATGCCGTGTTCTTTGTTATAACCCATTTGCAAAGTTCTTCTTCTGTTTGTTTCGGCAATTGCGCTTTTCATTGATTTTGTAATCGAATCGGCATACATAATAACACGTCCGCCGACGTTTCTTGCTGCACGTCCTATTGTCTGAATAAGAGATGTTTCGCTTCTTAAAAAACCCTCTTTGTCGGCGTCCAAAATAGCCACAAGAGAAACCTCGGGAATATCAAGACCTTCTCTTAGCAGATTAATTCCTACAAGAACATCAAAAACACCCAGACGAAGATCACGTACAATTTCCATTCTCTCGATAGTTTCTATATCATGGTGCATATACTTAACCGCAACTCCGGCTTCACGCAGATAGTCCGTTAAATCCTCCGCCATTTTTTTCGTAAGAGTTGTTACAAGAACACGTTCTTTCTTTTCGGTACAGATTTTTATTTCATCAAGCAGATCGTCAACCTGACCGTGAACCGGTTTTACAATTATTTCGGGATCAATAAGACCCGTGGGACGTATCACCTGTTCCACAATTCGGGTGCTTCTCTCTCTTTCGTATTCTGCCGGTGTGGCGCTGTTATATACAACCTGATTTATTCTTTCGTTAAACTCATCAAATGTCAGCGGTCTGTTATCATATGCCGAAGGCAATCTGAAGCCGTAATCTATGAGACTTTTCTTTCTCGCTCTGTCGCCGCGGTACATAGCGCGCACCTGAGGTATTGTAACATGGCTTTCATCAACCAACAGAAGATAGTCATCCGGAAAATAATCCATAAGTGTATACGGTGCACTGCCTGCGGGACGTTCGTTTATATATCTTGAATAGTTTTCTATGCCGCTGCAAAAACCTATTTCTTTCATCATTTCAATGTCGTAATTTGTTCTTTCGGTTATTCGCTGCATTTCAAGAAGTTTATTATTCTGCTCAAACCATGCGGCTCTTTCCTCAAGCTCTGCCTGAATATTCTTTATGGCTCTCTCCATCTTATCCTTTGTTGTAACATAATGAGAAGCCGGATATATCGCAACATGCGAACGCACACCGAGAATTTCCCCTGTAAGCACATCGATTTCGCTTATTCTCTCAATTTCATCGCCGAAAAACTCTATGCGAAACGCACGGCTGTCCTGTGACGACGGAAAAATTTCAAGTACATCTCCGTGGGCTCTGAACTTGCCTCTCACAAAATTGATATCGTTGCGTTCATACTGGATATCAACAAGTTTTCTGATAACCTCATCCCTGTCAAGCTCCATTCCGGTACGGAGCGAAAGAATTAGTTTTGCATAATCTTTCGGGTCACCCAAACTGTATATGCAGGAAACACTCGAAACAACAATCACGTCACGTCTCTCAAAAAGAGCGGATGTTGCACTGTGCCTGAGTTTATCTATTTCATCGTTAATCTGAGCATCTTTTTCTATAAAAGTATCTGTCTGAGGAATATAAGCCTCGGGCTGATAATAGTCGTAATATGAGACAAAATATTCAACTGCGCTGTTGGGAAAAAACTCTTTAAACTCACTGCAGAGCTGCGCGGCAAGAATTTTGTTGTGTGCAAGCACAAGCGTAGGTTTATTAGTTTTGGCAATTAAATTAGCCATCGTAAATGTTTTTCCGGAGCCAGTAACACCCATAAGAGTTTGTTCTCTGTCACCGTGCAAAACACCGCGCGCAAGCGCTTCAATTGCTTTAGGCTGATCTCCGGCAGGCTTGAATTCAGAGTGAATTTCAAACATTTTTTGTGTTTGCGTCCGCAGAGCTTTTCTTTCTTTTCCCATGTTTTCTTCTGCGAAACGCTTCCTCCTTTTCTGTTTGAATTTTTATGCGTTTGAAATAAAGTGCATTAAAATCATCATTAAACTTATACAGAATACGTTTAACCCTGCAGCCGCCTTTTTGTGTTTTAATAAAACGTAGAAGCGCTGCATACGGCGAACCGCACTTGCACCTTAAAATTCCGAGAACTTTTGATGAATTTACCGAAGCCCAGTCACTGCCGCACATTTTTTCACCGCATTTCGGGCAGATAAAACAAATTGTTATGCTATCACGCAGCGCAGCGTCTTTGGATTTAAACACATTTTCAGAATCTTCGCGGAAAACTATATCGGAAAAATTATCGAAAATATCTGCTTTTGAGTTCTCGATTCCGCTTTTCATATCAAGCTTTTTACACACCAAATACGTGTTAACGGCATCGTTTAATGCATCGTGCTCGTTCAGCCCGTCTATTCCGAGCTTTTCCATTGCATATGTTAAAGAAAACTGTCTGTTTCCGTTATCTATCTGATTAAAAAATATATCCTGAACATTTATGCATTTCGGAATCCAGCTGTAGGAAATACCCCAGAGAATATGATTGTCAAAAAGTATTCCCATATCGTCCGGACCCCATGTCATAAACAAAAAATCATCTCCACACCATAAGCGGAGTTTGTCCGACGCTTCTGCAAAAGAAATTCCGTTTTTTATATCGTCGTTGGTAATGCTTGTAAGCGCGGCGACCTTTTTATTCATGCTTTTATAGTATTTCGGTTTAACGGCAATTTTAATCTTATCGGTCATTTCGAAATTTTCGTTAAGTTTTACCGCTCCTATCTGAATAACTTCACCGTTCAAAAAAACAGGTTTTCTGACAACCGCGCGTGAGGATTTTGCCTGATTCCATTCCATGTCCAATATTATATAATTCATTTGTTCACCTGCTGTGTAGTGTATATAAAGTAATTATAGCACAAATGATTTTTTATTTCAACCACAAAATTAAATACCGAAAAGGTGCGGCATTACAATATTATGCTTTGTAAATTATTCACATCATCAACCGCCTTATTCGACGGTCGTCCAAACGGGAATGGTTTCCCTTTATGAAATCTGCTTTGACCAGGCTTGGAAAGCCA
>USAP01000100.1 GCA_900552775.1 uncultured Eubacteriales bacterium
CCTGCGGCATTGGTATAATGAAACACCCATGAGTCAAGCGTATGCGGTGTCTTGGAGCCAGGCGCAAGATGATAACCTTCCGACTCCATATAGCGTAGAATCTCGTTATTCACTTCTTGGCGAATGGAGAGCATGGACTCTCGGTCACAATCCACCGTAAAGTCAAGGTCTATATCTACCGAGAGTCTTGGTAGTTGGAAAATGGTGAGATTGATGGCTGTGCCACCTTTCAGCACAAGAGATTTAGACAGCAAAGGACTGTCGTGGAAATAATTGAGTATCTCCACCAATCGCATCACCTTTTCGAGGTTGTCGCGAATAAAGCCTTGCTTCTTGGCGATTTTTTGCCGCATAAAATCCGCTTGATCATTTACGTTTTTATACAAAGGCTTGCTTTATATGTGAAGCATAACGCCGTTTTTTTCGAGTTTTTTGCAAAGGACGCCGACATCAAGCTCGGAAAAGCTGTCGCTTATTGCCGCGGCTGTGCCTGCCGCTTCTCCCGTTACCGCGCAGCACGGAATAACTCTTGAAACGTCCCACATATTTTCCGATACGGAAATACATCTTCCGGCGGCACATAAGTTTTTGATTTTTTCCCCGTAAAGACTCTCAAAAGGCACCTCGTAGAGCGGGCCGCGTTTTTTCCAATTAGGTATAACGCCAATGCTCGTTTCAATCCTTTTGCCTTCGTTTTCCGTTGTCAGCTCGCATACGCCTGCAATTCGCCTGGTCATTCTCAGCTGTGGAATTGCCGCAATGGAGGAAAGCGAATGTTCGGGGCTTACGCCGCCTTTTTTAAGAAAATCCTTAAGAATTTCGTCGTGTGACAATTGTACCATTTCGGTAATTTCATCGGCGTTAATGCCTTGAAATCTTCTCTGAGTCAAAAGCCTGGCATTTACGGCCTCTTCATCGGGATTTTCGGCAAATCCGTGCATATTAAGATTATTCATGCCGTTTTCGGCGCAGTAGTACCAAGCCGCCAAAACATTCTGTCTTGCATAGAGGCTTGTGTTTTCTCCAGAAATTTTGCAGATATCCGCATCGCCTGTTGCATCAACCGCAGATTTGACCCCGATTCCGTATCTGCCCGATTTGTTTTCAACAATAAGCGCGTTTATTCTTCCGTCCCGAACGTCCGCACCGCAGACTGTGGTGCCGTAAAGCAAGCGTACGCCTTCGGCTCTGAGCAGCTGCTCGCACAAAATTGCAAAGACATTTGCGTCATACTGCACCTCAAAC
Source organism: uncultured Eubacteriales bacterium (assembly GCA_900552775.1). Lineage (GTDB taxonomy): Bacteria > Bacillota > Clostridia > UMGS1883 > UMGS1540 > CALCLY01. The sequence continues at coordinate 1,246 of USAP01000100.1, forward strand.
CTTTCACCGCTCGCCCGTTCTTCGGCGGAATGCTTTGTAAGCCACAGCTCCGGAAACTTGTCTGCCGCTCCGTGCCTGACGGACAGCCTCAAAAGCTCCTCCGCGATTCCGAAGCATACCTGTCTGCCGAAGCCGTCGCAAATCGGCAGATAAATTGTGACCAGACCGAGGGTGGCAAGGCCGCCGAGGGAATACTCTTTTTCTATCAACAGCGTTTTCGCTCCTGCTCTCTGCGCCGCAAGCGCTGCGGAAACACCGGCGATTCCGCCGCCCGAAACAATTACGTCGTATTCCTCTTTTATCGGTATTTTACGTTCGGGCTCCGTTATAAAAGAATTCATATTTAGTCTCCTTTTCTGCTCTGTTGGATACGGGCAAGCCGTGTTGCGCAAGCATATAATTTTCACATCTATATATAGCGTAAGAAAATCGGTTTGTCAATGCCGAAAATCGTAAAAAAACTTCAAATACTCATAAAGAGCAAAATCCTGGTCATTTGCCCAGTCATCATAAAATTCACCCTTCTTTTCGTTGACGGAAAAAGGATATACGTATGCGCATGACGCCGAGCCGTCGGGAAAGAAGAGGCACATGCAGTTTCTGATATTTTCGTGCGCGCGCGAAAGATATTCACTGTCGCCGGAGATTTCCGCATAATGCAGGAATGATACACCCGTAAGGCAGCTCCAGTAGTGGGGGAACGTGTCTCCGTACATTTTTTCTTTTCCGAACCAGAAATCGTCCCAATGACGGATTGCCGTTTCGTTCATGTGATAATCCGGCTGATGACCGTTGAAACGCTCCAAAACACGTATTTGTTTTTCTGCTTCTTCTATGTATTTTGTTTCGCCGGTTATTTTGCAAAATTGGCTGATAAACGTTGCGGCGGGCGTTACGATTGTCTGCTCATAGTTTACCTCGTGCGGAGGATAATTTGTGCCGTTTTTTACCATATTGTCAACATGCGTGCGATAGAGAGCCGTAAGGTCTGCGGCTTCTTTTCTCATTCCGGCATCGGTAAGCGCTTCAACCGTTTCGGCAATGGAAATGCCGTTAGGATAAAACCTTGCTCCGCCTCCTTCATAGTATTTTCGCAGAATACGCATCATAATTTCAAGATATTCCGTGTCTTTTGTGAGCTTATATGTTTCCATCATCAAAAGAGCCGCCCACGGTGCGTTATAAAGCCGTATCATGTTTTTGTTCTTCAAAACCGTATTATAAACGTCTCCGGTTTCGGTGTCAACCACTTCGCGCTTTATAAATTCAAGATTCTTCATAAAGCTTTGAAGTATTTCGGGGTCCTTGTGCGACTGAAGGTATTTAGCAATCAGAAGCGACATTCCGAGACGCTCGCGCGAGGCATTATGGTCGGGCCATGAATTATCAAAATATTTATAGTGTTCGCGGCAATCATAAATTAAATACGCCCCGTCAAGCGGACTGCCGCTTTTCAGAAACTGCTGGTTTTTTATAATATAGTTGATTCTTTTTTTAAGCGTGTCTTCAAATTTCGGAACAACAATTGTTTTTGCAAAAGTATGTTTTTCTCCGTATGTTATTAAAAACTTGTGTTCTCCGAGTCTTTTTGGAGAGTATTCGAGAGTTTTTCCGCAAAACGGAATTTTCGCGCCGTCAAGAGTGACACATGACGGAATTTCGGAAAAACCAAGTTTTATGTTTTCGCCCTCAAAAACCGTAAAATGTTCCGCAGAAACGGTTAAAATGCCGAGAGAATTTAGTTTTTGTATAAAATCATCATCTCCGCCGTGCTCAAAAATTACCCATTCAAATGTTTTTGTTTCACCCGACATAAGCGAAAAGGGGGAGGGGTGGAGAATAAAAATCCCTCTGTCATTGCTGTTTTTCGAATAATCTCTTTTAATGCTGTATGAATCGAGAGAGCCCGAAAGCAAAGCCAAGCCTATATTTTTTGAACTTACGCCCATTCTCATCGCGTTTATATACGAGACATCTCCGCCGCACCATATGTGAGCGTTGCAGCGGCTTGTCATGCAGATATCGGCGCCGTCATATATGTCGCAGAAAGGAGTGTAAATACCAAGCTCGCCGCGCCTGAAAAATACGTCGCAGTCCGAAACGTTTTTGTATGTGTATATTTCGCGGTACCGATCTTTTTCGGGAATACGTCTTACAGTAAGCTCGGCTTTAGAAAGCTTATATACCGATGTCATTGTATTTGCGGAAATATCGGAAGAAACAAGTTCGGCTTCCGTTGGCGTTCCCCATGTGCAGTCTTCTCTAAGCCAATTCATGGAAAACGGGTCATCCGCTATTTTAAGAGATTTAATACTTCCTGTGGTTTTACAGAAATCAATGTTAATCATTTTTATACCCCTTCATTCAATGTATTCGATGATTTATGTATTATTATACAGCCGCCGTACACGCTTTGTCAACGGCTTGGCGTTAAAAAAACAAAAATAACACAATCGGGCAAGAATAAAGAAAGAATGCCGTACATATATATTTACAAACATACATTTAAGGAGGACGTTATGGATATATATGAGGATATCGCAAAGAGAACGCAGGGGGATATTTATATGGGTGTTGTCGGACCTGTGAGGACAGGCAAGTCAACATTTATCAAAAAATTCATGGAGCTTCTGGTTCTGCCGAACATTACGGCAGGCAGCATGAGAGAGAGGGCGCAGGATGAGCTTCCGCAAAGCGCTGCCGGGAGAACGATTATGACAACGGAGCCGAAATTTATTCCTAATGAAGCCGTTGAAATCAGTGTTTCTGAAAACGCCAAAATGAACGTAAGAATGATAGATTGCGTCGGTTATCTTGTTGAGGGCGCTTTGGGAGACAGCGAAGACGGGAAAATGAGAATGGTGAAAACTCCGTGGTCGGACGATGAGATGCCGTTCGGAAGAGCGGCGGAAATCGGGACACAAAAAGTAATAAAAGAACATTCGAGTATAGGGCTTGTCGTGACAACGGACGGTTCTTTTTCGGAAATTCCGCGCAGCGGCTATGTTGATGCCGAGGAACGCGTTATAAATGAACTTCGCGAGATAAACAAACCGTTTGTTGTGCTTTTAAACAGCGCCGAGCCGCAAAGCGCGGAGTGTAAAAAACTGCGCGGCGAACTTGCAAAAAAATATAACGTGAATGTTATGGCGGTTAACTGTGCACGCTTGAGCGTGGAGGACATAAACAAAATAATTGAAGCGGTGCTTTTTGAATTTCCGCTTACGGAAATTTCAATCGATTTGCCGAGCTTTGTCACCGCGCTTGACGATGAACATTGCATTAAAAAAGAAATTTACGGCAAAATCCGCTCCGAAATCGAGAATTTGGGAAATATACGCAGCGTATCGGGATTTGCAAACGCATTTACGGATATGGAATATGCGGATAAAGCCACGGTTGACGAAATAAGCCTCGGCAGCGGAAAAGTCCGCATGACGGTAAGTGCTCCGCAGGGGCTTTTCTATAAAATCCTGAGTGATGAAACAGGGTTTGAAATAGACAGCGAAGGCGGCCTGATGAGCCTTATGAAAGACCTGGCAAACGCAAAGAAAAACTATGATAAGCTTGAATACGCTTTGCACGAGGTTCAGGAAAAAGGATACGGCATTGTTTCGCCGTCTATTGACGAGCTTTCGCTTGAAGAACCCGAAATAGTAAAACAGGGCGGCAGATTCGGAGTAAGGCTCAGAGCTTCCGCGCCGTCCATACATATGATTCGCGCAGATATCGAAACGGAGGTAAGTCCGATAGTCGGAACGGAGAAACAGTCCGAAGAACTTGTAAAATACTTGCTTTCGGAATTTGAAGTTGACCCCAAAAAGATTTGGGAATCAAATCTCTTCGGCAAATCTCTGCATGAACTTGTAAACGAAGGGCTGCACAATAAACTCTCACGTATGCCGGAGGACGCTCAGACAAAGCTGCGCGAAACGCTGCAAAAAATAATTAACGAAGGCAGCGGCGGTCTTATCTGTATTATTCTGTAGAAATTCACTTGTCGCTTGTATCTGAAAAAAGACGGTGCGGTAAAACGGTTTCGTTTTGCTGCACCCTTTTTGATCTATGCGGTTTTAAAGCACGAAAGTATATTCATTAAATGACTTGACAGAATGGGTTATTTGGCGTAAAATGATATATATGGTATAAATATGTCATATTCTTAGAAAACGGAGTTTGACACGATATTTCAGAATTAAATTTATGCCGGGAGGAAAAATACTGAAAATGAGCAAACTTATATGGATCGATAAACAAAGTGAAATTAATTCCTATGCTCGGTTTAAAACGAATTTCAAAAATGAAAAATTACATTCAGATTCGGCAATTAAAATAAGCGCCGACACCGAATATGCGTTATATTTAAACGGAAGATTTATTGATTGCGGTCAGTATGACGATTATCCGTTTGATAAAATTTATGATGAAACTGACATTTCAAAATTTTTGCGCATCGGAGACAACGAGCTTTGCATTGACGTATATTATCAGGGTACGTCATCATTTCAGTATGCCGTTGGCGATCCCGGACTTTGGTTTGAAGTTATCAGGGACGGGAAGGTCGTGTGCGAAAGCGGCGAGGATGTTCTTTCCTGTCCGATAAGTGCATATAAATTCGGAAAAATGCCTCTTATAACATGTCAGCTCGGATATACGTACGAATATGACGCAAGAATTTCTCTCGGCGAGTTTTCAAAGTCATTTGAATATGAAAGCACTCCGAATATGCGTCCGCGTCCGATTAAAAAATGTACTTTAAAAAAGGAAGACGCGGCTCTTAAAACACAGGGCATTTTCCTGAGAAACGAAGAGGGGGACTTTCTCTGTCATAAAAATGCTGACGAAATATTCGAAAACGGCAGAATAAAAGCGGAAAACACTTATTTTCTCTATGATTTCGGCATGGAGAAAACGGGGTACTTTGAAATGGAACTGGACGCCGCGGAAGGCGCCGTTATCGATATAATGTTCGGC
>USAP01000101.1 GCA_900552775.1 uncultured Eubacteriales bacterium
CCGTACACGCAAACGAATTTAAGATTTTTCACACTGAACCTCGCGGCATCAGCGAGATAATACTTGATGAAAACGGGAATGAAATATCAAACTACAAAATCCCCGTACGTCGCGCGGCACGCTCGGCGAATGAGCTGCCGCAAAAATACGATTCCCGCGATTACGGCATTGTGACACCCGTAAAATCACAGGGAAGTTTCGGTACATGCTGGGCTCACAGCGTTCTTTCATGCGCGGAGTCAAATATGATTAAAAAAAGCTTCGAAACCCTGTCTGTTGACTATTCGGAACTGCATCTTTCTTATTTTTCGTCAAAAAAAGATCCAAAGTTTATGGACGGAAATGACAGAACAAGCGAATCTTACGGATATTTCGGAGGCGGCAACAGCAGACTTGCGGCATTCTGTCTTTCAAACAGTCAGGGCACGGCGCCGGAAAATATGTTTCCGTACAGCAAAGCCTCTTCCTCACTTGACTTTTCCATTGATGAGGGCAGCAGATACTTTTCAAACGCTTCTCTTGTTTCCTACGGTAAAACCGATGATATTTTTGCGACAAAAAAAGCAATTATGGAATACGGAAGCGTTGCCACGGCGTATTGCGATTCAAGCATGTTTTTAAACAACCGCAAATACTATTATTGTCCCACAAGATATACCACAAACCACGCCGTAACCATAGTAGGCTGGGACGACACTGTTTCAAAAGACAGTTTTGCCACATCTCCCGAAGGAGACGGAGCCTGGATTGTCAAAAACAGCTGGGGTACATGGTGGGGCGAAAACGGCTATTTTTACTTATCATACTACGATAAATCCATAAGCGGGTATGACTTTTTCGACATGGAAAACACAAAATCGGGCACCAAAGCATATACATACAACGGCACCGCAGCAACATACATGTTAAATGTCGATTTTGCAAATGTTTTTTGTGCCGAAAAGGACGGTAGTCTTTCCGCAGTGTCTTTTGAAACCTCTTCAGCAAGCGGGCTCACCGCTTCAACATATGAAATAGAGATATATAACCTCGGCAAAAATACACCAAATTCCCCCGTAAATTCCACTCCAGCATGCACTATAAACGGTTCGGTTGATTTTGACGGATACCACAGAATTAAACTTGACACAGCTGTTGAGCTTCAAGCAGGCGATTATTTTTCAATAATTGTGCGTCTCAGAACATCAAGCGGTTTAAATGCAATACAGTATCTTGAAGGTTATTCCGAAGGCTCCGATGTTACATTTCACAGCAACAAGGGAGAAAGTTTCTTTTACAGCTATGGTACATGGCGAGATTTAAGCACTTTTTCGCAGTCGGGCACAAAGTTTTGCAACAGTACGATAAAAGGATACGTTGTATCACCGCAATCACGCTTATATGCATCGGGTAATGCAATTTATTTTGAAAACATTCCTCTCGGAAGCTGGCTTATAGAAGCCGAATACAGTGAAAATAAACTTAAAAACATAAGACGAATTAAAACGGAAGCTGAAAACGGCTCATATTCGGTTTCATCGGAAAACACAAAATACATGATTTGGAGTGCAGATCTTACACACCCTCTCTGCCACGCCATACAAAGATAAGGAGAAAATTGTATAATGAAAGACGAAGAATTATTTAGACTGCAAAACATGCTTATATACGAAAATGCTGTTCACAGTATGGGCTATAAGGCTATATGCGGTGTGGACGAAGCCGGGCGCGGTCCATTAGCCGGAGATGTTTTTGCGGCAGCGGTTATTTTGCCCGACGGATATATTCTTGAAGGACTTAACGACTCCAAAAAACTTACTCCGAAAAAAAGAGACGCGCTTTATGAAATAATCGTAAAAGACGCAGTATCGTATGCCATAGCTTCGGCAAGTGTTGAAGAAATAGAAAAAATTAACATAAGAAACGCGGCATATCTTGCAATGCGGCGCGCAATTGAAAAACTCTCTCCGCCGGCTGATTTTGCGCTTATTGACGGAGACGCCGTAAAAGAGCTGGACATTGCACACCAATGCGTTATAAAAGGAGACGCAAAATCACTTTCGATTGCCGCAGCATCTGTTCTTGCCAAAGTCTCGCGTGACAGATACATAACCGAACTTTCAGACAAATATCCGCAGTATAACTTTGCAAAACACAAAGGATACGGCACAAAAGAACACAGAGAAGCGCTTCTTAAATTCGGTCCGTGCGAAATTCACAGAAAATCTTTTCTTAAAAAAATTCTCGGTGACAAAATATGAATAACCTCGGAAAAGCGGCGGAAACACGCGCATGCATATATCTTAAACTTCACGGATATAAAATTCTTGAGAGAAACTATACGGGGCGTTTCGGTGAAATAGATATAATCGGCTCCAAAAATAACGAAATCACTTTTTTTGAGGTCAAACAGCGCAAGAATGACTCGTTCGGCGGCGGCGCGGCAGCCGTTACCTATTCGAAGCAGCAGAAAATCATAAAAACCGCGTCGCAGTATCTTATGCAGTTTGATAAAGAGCCGGCTGTTTCTTTTGACGTCATTGAAATAACGGGCGGACGTTTAAATCATATAAAAAATGCATTTTATTAAGTTTCGCAACATATAATAATATTCGCAATTCGCGACGGGAGATGACAGTATGAAACGTGAAAGCGGTGTTCTTATGCATATAAGTTCACTTTACGGAGATTATTCCGTAGGCAGCTTTGGAAAAAACGCAGAAAGTTTTATAGACTTTTTACACGACTGCGGCTTTTCATGGTGGCAGGTTTTGCCGCTCTGCCCTATTGACGAATGTAATTCACCCTATCAGTCACATTCGGCTTTTGCCGGAAATCCGTATTTTGTTGATCTTGACATTCTTCATGATGAAGGACTTATAACGGATTCCGAGCTTGAGGAAAGCCGCCAGAAAACGCCGTACAGCACAGAATATGCAAGGCTGTATGAAAATCGGATCAAGCTTTTGAAAAAAGCTTCGCGGCGCGCGGAAAACCGCGCTGAAATAGAAAATTTCGCAAACAGCGACAAGTATATAAAAAAATTTTGCGAATTTATGGCTTTAAAAGCTGCAAACAACGGTGCAAAATGGCAGGACTGGAGCATTTCAGAGCCTGATTCGGAAACACTGTTTATGTGGAAATTCATTCAGTTCCATTTTTTCAGACAATGGGAACGCATACATGAATACGCAAACAGCCGCGGCGTGAAAATACTCGGCGATATACCTATTTATGTCGCGCCGGACAGCTCCGATGTTTGGGGCTTTAAAGAACAGTTTTTACTTGATGAGCACGGATTTCCCCTCTCGGTTGCCGGAGTCCCTCCCGACTATTTTGCACCCGAAGGGCAGCATTGGGGAAACCCTCTGTATAATTGGGAAGCAATGGAAAAGGACGGCTTCTCCTGGTGGTGCGACCGACTTACGCATCAGCTTAATATGTTTGACGGAGTGAGACTCGACCATTTCAGAGGATTTGAATCTTTCTGGTCAATTCCGGCAAAATCCGTGTCCGCCAAAGATGGTTCATGGCAAAAAGGTCCGGGAATGAAACTTATAGCTAAACTGAAAAAATGCGGAGGAGACAAACTTATAGTTGCCGAAGACTTAGGCGACATAACGCCTGAAGTAATCAATCTGCGTGATGAAAGCGGATTTCCCGGAATGCGCGTTATGCAGTTTGGGTTTCTTGAATACGGAGACAATATTCACAAACCGCATAACTACACAAACGATTGTGTAGCATACACGGGTACGCATGACAACAATACACTTTTGGGCTATTTGTGGGAGCTTCCGATGGATATGAAAACACGTATGCTGCGCTATTGCGGATACTGCTCCGACAACTGGGAGCAGGGATTTGATTCTCTTGTGCGCACTCTCTTTGCCTCAAGCGCAGGACTCGTCATGCTGCCCATACAGGATTTATTAAAATACGGGTCCGACACACGCCTCAATATTCCGGGCAAGGCAGACGGTAACTGGCAGTACAGAATAACCGAAGAACAACTTATGTCTATAGACAAATCTTATTATAAATCGCTCAATGACCTTTACTCAAGATGACAGAATCCGCCTAAAAATAACCTAAAATTTCCTGTACCTCGGAAGCTCTTTTATCACATTAACAGAAAATTACATTTACTATTGCACCACAACAAAAAATATGATAAAATAATAGATGTAGTTTTAGATTGATTTGTACAGGATGTACTTCAAAAAGTAGTAGCAAAAAACCCGACTGAAAGTGAATTTCATCAGGCGGCAAAAGAGGTTCTTGAAAGCATAGAACCTGTAATTTCGGCAAACCCTCAGTACCAGAAAGAGGCGCTGCTCGAAAGACTCACGGAGCCGGAACGCCAGATAATGTTCAGAGTTCCGTGGACGGACGATAACGGCAAAGTTCATGTAAACCGCGGTTACAGAGTGCAGTTTTCAAGCGCAATCGGTCCGTACAAAGGCGGTTTAAGATTTCACCCGTCGGTAAATCTCGGTATAATAAAATTTCTGGGATTTGAACAAATCTTTAAAAACTCACTCACAGGTCTTCCGATAGGCGGCGGCAAAGGCGGCGCAGATTTTGAACCCAAAGGTAAATCCGATGCCGAAGTTATGCGTTTTTGCCAAAGCTTCATGACCGAGCTTTACAAATATATCGGACCTAACGAGGATGTTCCCGCAGGCGATATCGGCGTAGGCGGCAGAGAAATCGGATATCTTTACGGTCAGTATAAGAAAATCACGGGAAGATATGAAGGCGTTTTAACAGGCAAAGGTCTTTCTTTCGGCGGTTCTCTCGCCAGAACGGAAGCTACAGGCTACGGTCTTATATACTTCGTTGAAGAAATGCTTAAAACACGCGGCACCTCCTTTGATGGAAAAACGGTAACAATTTCCGGTTCCGGTAACGTTGCAATATATGCTGCCGAAAAAGCCGAAGCCCTCGGTGCAAAGGTTGTAACGGTCAGTGATTCAAACGGCTATGTTTATGATAGAGACGGAATTGATATTGCTGCTCTCAAAGAAATAAAAGAAGTTAAACGCGCAAGACTTACGGAATACAAAAATTACAGACCGAATTCCGAATATCACGAAGGCAGAGGCGTATGGAACATTCCATGCGACATTGCTCTTCCCTGCGCAACACAGAACGAGCTTGACGAAAACGATGCGCGCGAGCTTATCAAAAACGGCTGCACGACAGTCGGCGAAGGTGCAAACATGCCCTCAACTCTCGGTGCTGTTGAAGTTTTCCTTGAAAGCGGAATTCTTTATTCACCCGGCAAAGCTTCAAATGCAGGCGGTGTTGCAACTTCAGCTCTCGAAATGAGCCAGAACTCAATCAGAAGATACTGGACTTTTGACGAGGTTGATTCCAAACTTCACACAATAATGAAAAATATTCATGATAATTCTGCGGAAATCGCAAAAGAATACGGGAAAGAATCAAACTACGTATTCGGCGCAAATGCCGCAGGCTTTATGAAAGTTGCCGATGCCATGACTGCACAGGGACTTGTATAACAATCGACCCTATTGCAAAAAGGATTCGCTGCAAAATGATTTTTTTGCGGCAAATCCTTTTTTTAATGCGCTGCGTTTTGTCAATATGGTTTAATGTAAATACTTTCCCTTCTCTGTTTCTTAATCTCTCTATAAAATCATACTCGCTTTGCAGCGGGGATTCAAACTCCATACCTGCAAGTTCTTTCTTTTTGCCTGCCGTATGATTATCCGATCCCGCAGTGGAAGCGAAGCCGTATTCTTTGGCGAATATTCCCGCCATACGGTTTTCATGTTCCGTTCTGCTCGCATTTATGACCTTAACCCCGTCTATGCAATTGGGATACAGCCTTATATGGTCTATATAATCCGCTTCACGAAACGGATGAGCATGAACAACAAATCCGCCGTTTTTCATAATATATTTAAGCTGAGTGCGCTTATCCATATTTATTATTTGAGGATTATCAATATACCACTGCGGAAGCTGCGGCGCATCGGCTCACGGGAGCTGTGTGCAAATGTGTTTCATACCTAAACATAATCATCATCTCTTTTTCCATTATTCTAAATACATTATAGCGCTATAAAAAATTTTTTCAAGTTTATTAATGAGTTTTTTTATAATTGTTTCGGATGCCGGAAATTTTGTTTACATAAAACTACTTTTGTGTGCAAATAATAGAT
>USAP01000102.1 GCA_900552775.1 uncultured Eubacteriales bacterium
GGCTCGCACTCTGCGCCGTTGATGATGAGGGTATCGACCTTGCCAAGGCCGCCGCGGATCTTGAACGCGGTCGGTTATTTTATAAAAATCAAGCCGCAAAAAACGGCAGAACGGAGAAAAAAATGATTAAAGCAGGATTTTCAAGATTATGTATTGATCCGCCTTTGTGCACACCTCTGTCGGGTTACTACGAGGCCCGTTACAACCGCGGCGTTTTAGACTCGCTTTATGTGAGCGCAGCCGCGTTTTCTGACGGCGAAAATCAAGCCGTAATAATTACACTTGATCTTTGCATGCTGACAACGGCTCAGAGTGATTCCTACAGAGAAGCTGCCGCAAAGACATGCGGAATTCCCAAAGAAAGCGTGTTTCTGACATGCACGCATACGCACACAGGCCCTATGATAGGCAAAGACTTCGCGTCGGAGCTGCACGGATCCGAAACCTATAAGGCTTACCTCGGCACCCGAATATGCGACGCCGCTCTTTATGCATTTGCCGACCTTCGCGGCGCATCTTTTCAAAGTGCCTCCTCGAGTGTTGAAAACATTTCTTTTATAAGACGTTTTCGCATGAATGACGGAAGCGTTCAGACAAATCCCGGGATTGATAACGAGAATATCGCTTCACCTTTAGGCGCTCCCGACAATACCTTAAACCTTTTAAAGATTTTAAGAAGCGACGCGGAGGATATTTACATAGTAAACTTCGGCACGCATCCCGACACCATCGGAGGAGAAATGGTAAGCGCGGATTATCCCGGCTTTGTTCGCTCGACGGTTGAAGGCGCTCTTGAAAATGTAAAATGCATTTTCCTTACCGCTCCGCAGGGAGACGTAAACCACATCAACCCCTTCCCCAAAGACTCTGACAGGCAGGGCCTTTGCTATGATAGCTTTGACGGTGTTCCGAGAGGCTATGAGCACGCAAAGCACATGGGCAGAGCAATCGGCGGAGAGGTTTTGAAAATTTGCGGCAAAGCCCTGCCGCTTGAATGCAACACTTTGAATTTCGCCGAGAAAAGGGTATCGGTTTTTGTAAACAAGGAAAACGACCGTATTAAAGACGCAGAAAAAATACTTCATCTTCATGAGCTTGGAAGAGATTCGGAGCTTCCGTTCAAAAAAATGGAGCTGACAACCGAGGTTGCCCGTGCAAAACGTATTTTGGACCTTGAAAAGGCGCCCGACACCGTGGATGTCAGCATTGCCTGCATAACGATGGGCGACGTTGCTTTTTCCGGCTTCCCCGGAGAGCCGTTTGTTGAAATCGGAAGGATAATAAGAAAATCTTCGCCTTATAAAGCAAACATTATATGCTGTCTCACAAACGGCGGAGACTACTACTTTCCAACAGCGTCGGCATATGATGAAGGCGGATACGAAGCCGCAACATCCCATCTTAAGCGCGGAACTGCCGAAAAGCTTGCCGAGGAATCGGTAAAGCTTATTACAGAATTAAATTAAAGGAGAACAACCCATGAACAAAGGTATTTCGATGTTTGATTTAAGAGGGAAAACTGCCGTTCTTTCGGGCGGGGCAGGTCTTTACGGCAGACAGATTGCCTCGGCTCTGGCGGAATGCGGCGCAAAGCTGTATATTGCTTCGCGAAACCTCGAAAAGAATCAAAAGCTGGCAGATGAATTAAATTCTCTCGGCTGCGACGTACACGCAAAAGAGCTTGACCTTTCTTCCGAAAAAAGCATAATCGCCCTCGCGGAAAGCGTTTTTGAAGAATGCGGCAAAGCAGACATTCTTATTAATAATGCCGTCATGCGTACAATGCAGGGTTATGACGACACCGCCGAAGCCTTTGACATGAGCATGAAGATAAACGCAACCGGGCTTTTCCTTATTTCACGGGCGTTCGGCAACAGAATGGCAGAAAAAGGCGGCGGAAACATTATAAATATAGGCTCGTACATGGGATTGCTCGGCCCCGACTATTCTCTTTACGACGGCACCGACATGAATACGCGCGGCTGTCCGCCGGATTATTTCTTTCATAAGGGCGGCATAACAAATTACACGCGTTTTCTCGCATCGCACTACGGAAAAAGCGGAGTAAGGTGCAACTGCCTTGAGCTCGGCGGACTTTATTCGGGTCAGGATGAAATCTTTGTCAAAAAATACAGCGAAAAAACTATGCTCGGGAGGATGGCAAACGAAACCGACATTAAAGGCAGCGTTGTATTTTTGGCAAGCGACGCATCCGCTTATATTACAGGCTCAATTATCTGTGTTGACGGCGGATACTCCGCAAAATAAAAAGGAGATAAGAGTTTTGGAATACACAGTAAAAAACGATACGAAAATTTCAAAAATCACTTTGGGCACAGCTCAGCTCGGGCAAAGCTACGGCATAAACAATACATCCGGAATCCCTGACGGGAAAGAAGCCGAAAACATTTTAAACACGGCGCTTTCTCTCGGGATAAACACTTTTGACACATCAAACGACTACGGTGACAGCGAAAAAATAATCGGTGAATTTTTCGGACGCCGTAAAGAATCGCCCGTAATTGTAACAAAAACGGGCGCCGAAGGAAGCAAAGCGGCTCTTTACGATATGCTTGCCGAAAACGCGGAGAAGTCGCTTAAGAACCTGAACATTTCCTCGCTTCCGTGTCTTATGCTTCATCATGAGAAATTCGTTACTGAATACGGTCGGGCGCTTATTGACGCCATGAACAAGCTTAAATCAAACGGTATTATCAGAAAAACAGGCATATCCTTTTCCGACAAAGCCGATATGAAGAAGATTTTGTCGGACGGCTCATTTGACTTTGTTCAGTTGCCGATGAATATTTTCGATTGCGAGGAAATATTAAACGGAACTCTCTCAAAGCTTAACAAAAGCGGCATGACGGTTTTTATCAGAAGCGTATATCTTCAAGGTCTTTTCTTCAAAGACCCGGATACGCTTCCGAAAAAGCTGAGATCCGCAAAAGAACACCTTTTAAAGCTTCGCGCACTGTCGGAGAGATACGGCGTATCCGTACAGGCCATGGCATCCGGTTTTATTTACTTCTCTGAGGGGGTGGACAGCGTGCTTGTCGGCTGCGAAAAAGCCTCGCAGCTTGAAGAAAGCGCGAAGCTGCCTTTACCGCTTCCGAAAAAGCTGACGGAAGAAATATTTGATATATCACAGAAAATCCCATCGGTTGTAAAACATCCCTGGGAATGGAATAATTAAACGGAGGTTAGAAAATGATATCATGCACTGAATTTATACCGCTTTACAGCGAATTTTTCAAGTATCTTGACAAGGACGGCGGACATAATGCCGTTATGGAGTACTGGAATTACCTTTCCGACAAAAACATCGGAGACAAAACAAACCCGAATTCCTTGGGCTACAAATGCGAGAAATTCGGCGGCTTTGACGGCGCGCGCGCTTATTGGGGGCATACGCTTACAGAAGAAGCCTGCGACCTTTTTGAAATATGCGACAATAAAAACAGATTTGTTTACGAGCATATGAGACACTGCCCATCAAGAGGAATGCTAAACGATTTAAAACATATTGAGCCCTACTATGACTACTGCGAGCACTGCAAAGTAATATATTCCCGTGTTTTGGAAAAGTACGGTGTTGTATATGAAAGAGATCATTCAAAAATCAATTCGGCGCAATGCTCATCAATTCTTTATGAAAAAGGTAACAAACCCGATATTGATTTTTTCAATATGACAGATGATGAAATAAAAAAATCTGTCGGAACAGAAAATATAACCGTCACCGATCTTAAGACGGAAGACAACAAATACCTGCACCGCGACTTTCATCTGCTTTCGGATTTTGCGCTTAAATATTGCGGTGACAAATTCGGTCATGACGCCGTTATACGCTTTTTAACGGACTACACAAAGCACTACTATTCACCTCAAATCGAAAAATTCAGAGCCGAAGGTCTTGCTGCAATCGAAAAATGGATAAAACACATCTATGAAATCGAAGAAGCGCCCGACGTTCTGCAAACAGAACTTATGAAGGACAGACTTATTGTAAAAATCAAAAAATGTCCCGTTATAGCGTACATGCGCTCACTTAACCAGGAGCCGAGCGAATACTATATCGAAGAAACAAAAACGCTGTACGGCGTTATTGCCGAAGAAAGCGGATTTAAATTTGCTCTGAAATACTATGATACGGACGGAAAAACAGAATTTGAATTCCGTGAAAAATAATGCATTGTTTAAAAGGGATGTTAATCTTTGGTTCGGTTTGCCGGTTCCAAAGATTAACATCCCTTTTCTTTTTATTTTCTGCCCACGGGCTGCGTCACAAAAGAGTTTACACCGCGTTTTAAAAATCTTTTTTTTGCGTTGTATGCGCAGGATCTGTTGTTAAAAATTCCGAAGACTGCCGAGCCGCTCCCCGTCATGGCGCTGCCCAAAGCTCCGCTCTCAAGCATTATGCCCTTAAAACGGTTAAGTTCTTTATACCGCCCCTTTGCAGCTTCCTCCAAAACGTTAAACACTCTTACACTTATTCCGTTTAGATCTTTATTTTTTATACAGGAAATAATCTCGTCCGTCAACGGATGTTCTGTAACGGATAACTTGTCATAAGCTTTGTATGCCGCTTTTGTGTTTATAGACATATCGGGTTTTGCAATAACAATAAAGCAGTCCGGAAACGGCGGCAGCTTTGTAAGGACTTCGCCAAGTCCCTCCGCAAGATATGTGCCGCCCAGCACACAAAAGGGCACATCTGCGCCGCAAAGCAGCGCGGTTTCCAATATTTCGTCATTTGACAGCGGAAAATTATACATTCCGTTAAGTGTTTTCAAGACGGTTGCCGCATCTGCGCTTCCGCCGCCGAGTCCGGCACCCATTGGAATTCTTTTATTAATGATTATATCAACACCATCCGAAATTCCGCTTTTTTCAAAGAAAAGCTCCGCCGCCTTATATACAGTATTTCGCTTGTCGGTTGCCAAAAACGGACAGTCGGAGGAAATATTTATACCCTTCTTCGCGTTTTCGACGGTAATGTCATCAAACAGACTAACCGACTGCATAATTGTTTTTATATCGTGATATCCGTTTTCGCGTCTCCCCGTAATATCAAGCGAAACATTTATTTTCGCATAGGCGCGGAAGCTTTGCCTCATTTCTTTTCTACTCCTCCGTTTGCAACTATTCCTTTAAGATACTGCATAAAATCGTCTTTTAAATCGTCACGTCTTAAAGCAAACTCAACCGTTGCCTTTAAAAATCCCATTTTGTTTCCCACATCATATCTGTCTCCCTCAAAGTCATAAGCATATACGGGCTGTTTATGAGAAAGAGTGCAGAGAGCGTCCGTAAGCTGGATTTCTCCGCCCGCTCCGGGTTTTGTATCACGAAGAATATTAAATATCTCCGGAGTTATTATATATCTGCCGAGCACAGCCAAATCGGATGGTGCCTCATCGGGGTCCGGTTTTTCTACCATACCGTTAACCCTGTACAGTCTGTCTTCTATCTGACCGGCATTTATAATACCGTATTTAGAAAGATCTTTTTTTGCCACACGCTGAACGCCCAACACCGTGCTTGAATATTTATCGTATACATCTATCATCTGCTTTAAACACGGAACCTTTGAGCTTACCACATCATCGCCCAGCAAAACAGCAAAAGGTGAATTGCCTATAAAAGACTTTGCACAATATATTGCATGACCAAGTCCGAGTGCTTCTTTTTGCCTTACGTAATGGATATTTGCCAGCGAAGAAATCTTTTCAATCATCTCAATATAATCATGCTTACCGGCGCGCTTAAGCTCGTTTTCAAGCTCATAGGATTTGTCAAAGTGGTCTTCTATTGCGCGTTTTCCCCTGCCCGTAACAATTAAAATATCTTCTATCCCCGAAGCAGCCGCCTCTTCGATTATATATTGAAGTGTCGGCGTATCAACGATAGGCAGCATTTCCTTGGGAACCGCTTTTGTTGCCGGAAGAAATCTTGTCCCGAGACCGGCAGCGGGAATAACAGCTTTTGTAATCTTCATGAAAAGTCCTCCTTACAGCAGTTTTTATTAAACCTGTTATATACGCGTTTGTATCAGTTTTTTACAATGTTTTCATACCGATTTGCTGCAATTATTATACCACAGTTCTTCCTTCATTGTCAATATAAAAGGGCAGTTTGAAAAAGGACTAACTATTAATTTTAATTTTTT
>USAP01000103.1 GCA_900552775.1 uncultured Eubacteriales bacterium
GATATTTCGCATATGTCCTCCGTCAGCGGCGCTTTATAACGTAATTATAAAAAAGCATGAAAACTGATAGGAGGTGAGCGGCAAAAAGTGAAGCTTCACGATAAGTTTGCCAAAATCGGTGAAGTTACGGCAAACGCTTTAAACAAAAGTGTTTTCGGCAGATTGCTCGGGATGAGTGCGATTCAAAGCAGTTTTTATTACAAAATTTTGTGCATGCCGTCTTCGGCTATGATTTTTGTTCGTAAAAAATACGGGAAAAGTGTAAGAAATGCATTGTCGGGTTCTTTTGCCGCACGTTTTTTATCTTTGCGCAATTTGGTGATTGCGGCGGCAATACTGGCACCTTTTTTCGGGGCGGCAATGTATGTTGTCGGAATACTTATGATTGCTGCCTTTTTTCTTAAAACCGTTTCGGAAACAAAGAAAATACGAAAACCCACGGTTGTTGAAGCGCTTATCTATCTGTTCGTGTTGATATACTACGTGTTTATAGGAAATTTTTCTTTTTTCGGAATATTGTCGCTCATGTGCATGAGACCCGTTATGGCTTGTGCGGAGGATGATAGGACGCGCACGGCGGTATGCTCTGTTCTGGCGGTTTCTTCGGCTGCTGCGTCTTCTCTCGGTTTGTTGAACTCTGTGTACGGTATTTTCGGAGAATTTTATATACTTATGATATCCTTTTGCTTTTCAAATGCATTTTCTGCGCGCGGTGCATGCAGAAAGGCGCAGCTTGCGGCGGGAATTATTTTAACATTTGACTTTTTTAAACTTATAACACAGGGGCAGATAACTCCGGCAGGCGTTGCGCTTTGCGTATATCTCTGTCTGCGTGACACACGTTTTTTTGTACCGGCGATGATTTTATTTGCAACGATTTTCGGTATTTTCGGAGATATAATTAAAAGTGCGAGAGACTACAACATGGTTTATTTATCCGGTGCTTTTGCACTTGCAATGAGCTGGGTGTTTTATATAAATCTTCCGCAGGATATGAGAAAGAAATCTTTTGTAAAAGCGGTTATTGCAGCTGTCGGAGGAACATCGGCGGTGCTTGTGTCGCTTGGGGGCGGAGGAAGTCCCGGGTTTATTTTCTGGATGATTGTGGCGCTTTCCATGCCCGTGAGAGAAACGAATGTACCGCAAACTTCTCAAAAATGAAATAATTTCAGAAAATTAGAAAAAAAGCTTGATTTTATGCAAAATCTGTAGTATAATATTTAGGTTCACAGAACAATCCGCACGCGGGGGGAGCGTTTCCGGGTTCCCGAGGCACGTCTTCGGGCGGCGGCGCGCTGAGCTCCGCGGAGGTAAAAAACATTTTTAGGAGGTGCACTACATGGCAGTAGTTGCAATGAAACAATTATTGGAAGCCGGTGTTCACTTCGGTCACCAGACAAGAAGATGGAACCCCAAGATGGCGGAATATATATTCACCGAGAGAAACGGTATATATATTATCGACCTTCAGAAAACAGTTAAAAAGATTGAGGAAGCTTACGACTTTGTACGCAGCGTTGTTGAAGACGGCGGAGAAATTCTTTTTGTCGGCACAAAGAAACAGGCTCAGGAATCAATCAAAGAGGAAGCCGAAAGAGTTGGAATGCACTATGTAAACGCAAGATGGCTCGGCGGCATGATGACAAACTTTAAAACAATTAAAAAGAGAGTTGACAGACTTTTCCAGCTTCACAAAATGGAAGAAGACGGAACATTTGATCTTCTCCCCAAAAAGGAAGTTCAGAAACTCCGCGGTGAAATGGACAAGCTTGAAAAATACCTCGGCGGTATAAAAGAAATGAAGAAACTGCCCGGTGCTCTGTTCGTTGTTGACCCCAAGAAAGAAAGAATAGCTATTGCGGAAGCAAAGAAACTCGGCATACCGGTTGTTGCTATTGTTGATACAAACTGTGATCCCGAAGAAGTTGATTATGCTATCCCGGGTAACGATGATGCTATCCGCGCGGTAAAACTTATTGCTCAGACAATTTCAAACGCAGTTTTGGAAGGCAAGCAGGGCGAGCAGCTTGACGCTCCCGAAGAGGCTGCTGAAGAAGCAGCGGCAGATGCTGAATAATTTTATTGATAATTTCGGAGGTGTATATATATGATTAGTGCTGCAATGGTAAAAGAGCTCAGAGAAGCTACCGGATGCGGTATGATGGATTGCAAAAAGGCTCTTACAGAGTCTGATGGCAATATGGAAAAAGCTATAGAGTTCCTCAGAGAAAAGGGACTTGCGGCAGTTGCTAAGAAAGCAGGCAGAATAGCGGCTGAAGGTCTTGTAACGGTTGTTGTTGAAGGCAATGTGGGCGCTGTTGTTGAGGTTAACTCGGAAACTGACTTTGTTGCAAAAAATGCTGAATTTATAAACTTTGTTGACGCTGTTGCAAAACAGGTTATAAAGTGCAATCCCGCAGATGTTGAAGCACTTTGTGAATCCAAGTGCGACGAGTGCGGCAAAACAGTTCGTGAAGAACTTAATGAGAAAATAGCTACTATCGGCGAAAACATGAACATTCGCCGTTTCAAGAGATATGAAGGCGGAGTTGTCGGATATGTACACGGCGGCGGAAGAATCGGCGTTATGGTTTTGGTTGACGGCGATCTTTCAAATGAGAATGCATACACTGCAGCAAGAGACATTGCAATGCAGATTGCAGCAATAAATCCGCTTTACATGTCAAAAGATACAGTTCCCGCAAATGAGCTTGAAAGCGAAAAAGCAATTATACTGGCTCAGATGAAGGAAGATCCCAAAAACGCTAACAAACCCGAGAACATTCTCGAAAAAATGCTCACGGGTAAGCTTAACAAATTCTTTGAGCAGAACTGCCTTCTCCAGCAGCCGTTCGTTAAGGATGACAGCATGAAGGTTTCGGAATACCTTGCCAAAAACGGCGTAACACTTTTGGATTTCGTTCGTTTTGAAAAAGGTGAAGGTCTTCAGAAGAAAGAAGAAAACTTTGCCGAAGAAGTCGGAAGCATGGTGAAATAATAATGCTTCTGCTTGAACTTTGCGATGTTCTTGAATGTGACGGTGCCGGCTTTAAATTCAGCCGTGAAATAACGCCTCCTGCGCAGAACTTTCGCGGAGAAACGTTAGAATTTACCGAACCCGTTGTAGTTACGGGGAATGTGAAAAACATGCGCGGCACGGTTGAGCTTTATGCGAGCGTAAAAGGAAAGATAAGAACAAAATGCGCCAGATGCGGTGAGGATGCCTTTTACACTTTTGCTTTTGACTATACAGATGATGTTAAATCATCTGATAACGATGAAGAAGGTCTTGAACTTATCGGCACTGCGATTGATCTTGAAAGCGCGGTTTTAAAGGAGATACTATGCAACATGCCTTTTACGGTGCTTTGCAGGGAAGATTGCAAAGGTCTTTGCCCAAAGTGCGGCGTAAACTTAAATCGCGTCACATGTGACTGTACAAGCCCTGAAAGCGATGCGGTTTGGGAAAAACTTAAATTACTGAAATTTGATTAAAGGAGTGTATATAAATGGCAGTTCCAAAGAATAAAACTTCCAAAGCCAGAAAAAGAGCAAGAAGAGCAAATTGGAAACTTGAGGTTCCCGGCATGGTTAAATGCCCTAAGTGCCAGGCTCTTATAATGCCTCACAGAGTTTGCAGTGAATGCGGATATTATAAAGGCGTTGAAGTAATTAAAAAAGAAGCGTAATTTTTACGTTATAGCCAAGATGGGAGGGTGTTTCGCCGATTTTTAAACCATTGCGGACGACTGTTTGCCATGTGTTTCGGAGAAACGCCCTTTTGTCTGATTGGAATTTTTAAATATCGAAAGCGTAACAAACCTTTGAGAACATGTGTTCATGTGGTTCGCTTTTAGCCAAAAGGAGGGCTTCGCAATGATAGATGTTGCATGTATCGGCATACTTGTTGCCGATGTAATAGCAAAACCTGTTGATAAAATTCCCGGAAGCGGTTTGCTTGAGAGAATTTCATCCATAGAAACTTTTTCGGGCGGCTGTGCAATGAGCGCAGGAATCGACATGGCTAAAATTGGTGTAAAGACAGCGATTTTAGGTAAAGTAGGAGACGACAGCTTTGGAGAATTTCTCCGAAATGAGCTGAAGAAATATGATGTAAATACTGAAGGTCTTGCAACGGATCCCGATAATCAAACGTCAGCTTCAATTGTTTTGTCAGCATCAAGCGGAGAAAGAAGTTTTCTTCATACTGTGGGTGCTAACGGAACTTTTTGTTATGATGACGTAAACTGGGACGTTATAGAAAAATCAAAAATTGTTTTTGTTGCAGGCACCATGCTTATGGATAAATTCGACGGCGAAGACTGTGCGCACGTATTGAAGAAAGCAAAAGAAATGGGCAAGACAACCGTGCTTGATACTGCATGGGACAGCCGCGGAAGATGGATGGAGGTTCTTCGTCCCTGCATGCCGTACATAGATGTTTTTCTTCCCTCCATTGATGAAGCAATAGAGCTTGCCGGCGGAGAAACCGACCCTGAAAAAATTTCAAAAATATTTTTTGATCTCGGTGTGTCAAAATGCGTTATAAAGCTTGGCTCTAAAGGCTGCTATCTGAAAGAATCAAGAGATGCGGAAGCTAAAATAGTGCCTTGCTATAAAGTTGAAGCGGTTGACACAACCGGTGCCGGAGACAGTTTCTGTTCCGGATTTATATCAGGCATGGTAAAAGGTCTTTCATTTGAAGAATGCGGAAGATTTGCAAATGCGGTTGGAGCTCATTGCGTTATGGCAAAGGGCGCGACAACGGGTATAAAATCATTTGAAGAAATAAACGCATTTATAGAAAGCAGAAAATAGAATTGTGTTGAG
This sequence comes from uncultured Eubacteriales bacterium, assembly GCA_900552775.1. Classification (GTDB taxonomy): domain Bacteria; phylum Bacillota; class Clostridia; order UMGS1883; family UMGS1540; genus CALCLY01. The sequence goes on from USAP01000103.1 coordinate 4,831, forward strand.
CTGCTGCCGAAATTTATTTTTGGCGCAGCTCCGTACACTTTATTGAATTTTATATGACGTGAGCCTCAGACAGCCGCTGGACGTTAAAATATCGGCTATGTCCGATGTTGTCTCATGATTTGCCGGTATACTGAAGAAAACAGTTCCGCTTTCAATTTCGGCGCGGTAAAAATCCGATTCATCTGTCGGGATTCCGCTGTCTTCCAAAACGGTTTTGAGACTTTGGCTGTTTTGAAGAAAAAAAGGAGTAGGTGCCGAAAGACCGCCGAATGCATTGTATTCGTGATCGGTTGTGGCACCGAAAGTTAACGGAATATTATATGCATACGGTTCACCGGTGTTTTCGGGTGCGTTTCTGAGACTCAAAACACGGACATTTTTTGTATCAAACCCTGCGCGCTCTATTGCACGCTCGGCTTTTTCGGCTGCGGCATTATCGTGAAAAAGACAAACAAGAGTTTTTTGCATCATTGTATAAATCTCCTTTTGAAAGTTTTAATTAGTTTAAGCCGAAAAGAATATAATATACGTATACATTAAATTTTCGCCTTCGGCGGAATGGAGATTAAAATGGAAAAACAATTACGTTATCCTCATTCGTGCAGATATTGCAGATTTGCTTCGGCGCTGAGCGTGAGACGTGAGGTTTTCTGCAAATATAAAGCGGCGGTTTCATCAAATTTTATATGTGATAAATATGAATTTGATCCGTTTAAGTACAGAGTTCGCAGAAAAAGAACGCTTGATACGGACAAGTTTAATCCGGAAGACTTTAAAATTGAATAAAAAAAGCGTGTTTTTTAAGCGAAAACGTGACTTTTTTTGAGTAAAATGTCAAAAAATTAATTTTCTGATGAAAAATGAAGATAAAAATAAAAAAAGTGTTGAAATTACCGCTGAAAAGTGGTAAAATATATTCAAAATCTGATTAAGGAGGAAAGAAAATGAATAAGGCAGAATTAGTTGCTGCAGTTGCAGCAAAGGCAGAACTTTCCAAGAAAGATGCTGCTGAGGCTATAGACGCTGTTTTGGCAACAATTACAGACGCTCTTAAAAATGACGATAAGGTACAGGTTGTAGGCTTCGGTACTTTTGAAGTTCGCCAGAGAGCGGCTCGTAAGGGCAAAAACCCCCAGACAGGAGCAGTTGTTGACATTCCTGCTGCTAAGGTTCCCGCTTTCAAAGCAGGTAAAGCCCTTAAAGATGCTATTAAATAAGAAATTAGGAAATTGTCTTTTATGTAAAAAGGCTGCACGGTGTGCAGCCTTTT
>USAP01000104.1 GCA_900552775.1 uncultured Eubacteriales bacterium
GTATAAATAAGCTGAAAAGAAAAAACTATTTTCACACTGTCAAACACAGCAGACATAAAAGGCCGCTGAAACATGTAGTAGCCTATATCTCTGCCGAAAATCGGGTCTGTCTCTCCGAAAGGAAGGCTGCTGTAATATGAAAGATACAGCGGAGCCGTTTTTTTTGCCGTAAAAATCGCGAAAACAAATGCGACGGCAAGTGCCCATAAAAACATTTTTTTCTTGGTTCTGAAAAAAACAAAATCGCCGAAAATTCTCTTTTCGTTAATCCGTGTTACAAAAAGGTTTACGGCAAATACAATAAAGATAATCAGAAGGCACACAGCACCTACGATAGTTCCGGTTTCAATGTTTTTCAGAAAAATACTGGTATATCCTATTTCTGCCTTTTCTTCATAAAGTGCCGTAACTTCCGCAATAAGAAAAAGAAGTGCCAGCACTGCCGCAGCAATCGCGGCGGTAATTATAATTTTTTTGTATTTCGTGCCGTTTTTCAAATCAGCATCAACTCCCAAAAATTTATTCTTCAAACAATGCTCTTGCAAATTCCTCGGCGTCAAACGGTCTTAGGTCGTCCGTCTCCTCGCCTATCCCTATAAATTTCACAGGTATATCCATCTTCTGTGATATCGAGATGACTATTCCGCCTTTTGCGGTACCGTCAAGTTTTGTCAGAATTATTCCCGTAATATCGGTAGTTTTTGAAAACATCTCTGCCTGCACCGCGGCATTTTGACCCGTTGAAGCATCAAGCACAAGAAGCGTTTCTCTTGAGCTTTCGGGAAGTTCTCTGTCTATAATCCTGTTCATTTTGGCAAGTTCATCCATAAGATTTTTCTTATTATGAAGTCTTCCCGCCGTATCGCATATCAAAACATCACAGTTTCTTTTTTTAGCTGCATTGCATGCGTCGAAAAGAACAGATGACGGGTCTGCCCCTTCCGCGCCGCGCACAATATCAGCCCCTGCCCTGTCTGCCCAAAGCTCTAGCTGCTCCGCAGCCGCCGCTCTGAATGTATCTGCCGCAGCAAGCAAAACTTTTTTGCCGTCCGCAACAAAATGTGCGGCAAGCTTTCCGATGCTTGTGGTCTTTCCTACTCCGTTTACACCTATAACCATTATAACCGCGGGTTTGCCGCTTAAATCAAGTCCGGCATTCTCCGAAGTCATTTTTTCAGTAATGATTTTTTGCAGCAACGCGCGCACCTCGTTGCCATCCGTTACTCTTTCGCTCTTAACTCTGTCTCGCAGCTCATCCGTAATATCCATTGCAAGTTCAGCCCCGATATCTCCGCCTATAAGAGCCTCGCAAAGTTCGTCAAAAAGATCCTCATCTATCCTGACAAAGGATTTAAGCACATTTTCCACACCTTCCGAAAATGCGTTTCTTGTTTTTGACAAACCGTCTTTAAGTCTCTGAAAAAGTCCTTTTTTTTCGCTCATGTCTTTCCCCTTTTAATTAAAACTTACTTCGTCAAGGCGCATTGAAAGAAGCTTTGAAACACCTTTTTCCTGCATTGTCACGCCGTACAGTATATCGGCAGCTTCCATGGTTCCGCGCCTGTGTGTTACAACTATAAACTGCGTTTTCTCCGAAAACTTTTTAATATAGCTGCAGAATCTTGCTATATTGTTATCATCAAGAGCCGCTTCTATTTCATCGAGAATGCAAAACGGAGTCGGCCTTACCCTTAAAATCGCAAAAAGCAGTGCAATTGCAGTAAACGCCATTTCTCCGCCTGACAAAAGGCTCATTCTCTGCAGCTTTTTCCCGGGAGGACGAACGTCTATTTCAATTCCGCTTGACAGAATATCTGTCGGGTCGGAAAGTAATATTTCCGCGCTGCCGCCGCCGAAAAGCTCCTTGAAAACTTCTGTGAAATTTTTCGATATAATTTCAAACTGTGTTCCAAACTGTGTTTTCATTGATGATGTAATCTCTTCCACAAGAATCTGCAGTTCTGTTTTCGCTTTTCTTAAATCCTCTATCTGTTTTGTAAGAAAAACGTATCTTTCGGAAACCTCTTTATATTCATCAACCGCATCGAGATTTATGTGTCCGAGTGCTCGAATTTCACTTTTAAGTTCTAAAGCGCGTTTTTCGGCTTCCTTTTCGTCTCCTATTTCGCATATCATGGAGCGTGCATCGTTTATCGAAAGCTCATAGCTGTCCCAAAGCGATGAAATAACCGCGTCTATATCATCTTCAAGTTTTTCGGCGCGGCTTTCAAACCTCGCTTTTTTTAAATTAAGTTCATTTACCCGTTCGTTTTGAGCAACAGTGAGATTTTTAAGTTCGGAAATACTTTTATCCGCACCCGTTTTTTTATCTGCAGCTTTTTGCATTTCATCTTCAAACGATTTCATTATGCTTTCGCTTTCCAGAATATCGCGCTCTTTATTTTTTATGTTAAGCAAAGCTTCATTTTTCCTCTGCATATAAAGCTTAGAGGATTCCGCTATTCTTCCTATTCGCGCCGTTCTGTACGCAGTTTCTTTTTCAAAGCCTTCCGTGCGTATTTTGCACATATCGGCTTCGGTATTCAATTCCGAATTTTTTTCTTTGTACCTTTCAATGGCTCCATAAACTTTTTCTTTTGCCTCAATAACGGTTTTAAGTTCAGCCTTAATTATCTCGCTCTCATCTGTTTTGGCATTGAACGTTGATTGATTCTTTTCTATTTCAGAATTTATCAACTCGCGTTCTTTTTCGCTTTCGTTTCCCGCTTTAAGCAAAAGCTTAAGTTCTTCGTTTTTTTTCAGCGCATTTTGATTTTCACGTTTTATAATATGTTCTCTTAAAATCTTTTCGCCGGATATACGCGCAAGTTCTTCGTTAAATGACACAATGTCAGCTAAAATGCTTTCTTCGCTTTTTCCGATTGAAACTATTTTCTCGCGCACATCATCTATTTTATTTTCGGTATCGTCCATCTCGCGCTCAAGCTTTTTGCAGTTTTCATTAAGTCTTGCAATTTCACTTTCACGCCCGAAAAGCCCCGCGTTTCTGCCGCAGCTTCCGCCGCTTATGGAACCGCCCGGGAAGAGCGCTTCGCCCGCAAGCGTCACAATTTTAAATTTATATCTGTATTTTTTTGCACAGCGCACGGCATTATCTATATTATCAAACAAAGCCGTCTGCCCGAGCAAACTTTCTGCAATTTCTCTGTATGCTTTATCTGTTGTAATTTTGTCGCTGAGCACACCGAGATATCCGGGCTCAGAGTCTATTTCGCCCTCAAACGCTCCCCTTTTTCCTCGCACCGAAGATATCGGCAAAAATGTAACTCTGCCGAATTTGTTTTTCTTTAAAAACTCTATTGCGGCTTTTGCATCCTCTTCGGAATCAACCACAACATTCTGCACTGCTGCGGCAAGCGCCGTTTCAGCGGCAACATAATATTTTTCATCGGTTTTCAGAAGCTTGCTCACAATTCCGTGACAACCTATGGTTTTTACAAAATCGGATGACATCAGTTTTTTTACGCCGAATCCGTAGCCCTCCATATTTTTTTCCATTTCGGAAAGAATATTGTATCTTGAGCGCGCATGTCCATATTCAACGCTTTTCTTATTATATGCCTCTTTAAGTTCCGAAAGCAATATCTTTTTTTCTTCCGCATCTTGTCTGAGTTTTTCCGACTCGTCTTTTTTCTCTTTTTTGTTTTTTATGATTTCGGTTTCGCTGCTTTTTAATTTATCAAGCGAATCGGCAGCATCGCGCGCCGCATTCTCTGCCTCCGAAATTTCTTTTTCGATTGAATCTCGTCTGCCGTCAAAATCGGACTCCAAAGCGTCAATTGTACCGAGCCGCGCCTTTAATAAATCAATATTTCGCATCAGCTCCGATTCTTCATTTGCGGCTAAGCGAAGTTTTTCGTTTATAGAATCTGTTTTTTTTGAAAGCTCTCTGTGCTTTTTATTTTCCGATTCAATCCCGTCCGATACGGCTTTCTTTTCTTTTTCGATTTCTTCCACACATTTTTTCTGATTTTCTTTTTCGCCGTCAAGCCTTAAGAGTTCCTCATTTAAAAGCCGAATTTCCTCATCACCATTTTTTATTTCGGTTTCAAACTGTTCAATACTGCTTTTTAAAAGCGAAATTTCACCGTTTATTTTTTCTTTTGAAAGTTCCGCCGCATGGAGCTGCTCGCTTAAAATTCTGAATTCACCCTCAGACTCCTTTAAAAGTTTAAAAGCTGTTTCTTCATCGGCACGGCAGTGGACGTCTTTTTCCGAGTCGCTGTTTACCTCCGCTTCCGCAGTTTGCGTCACCGGACTGGTGGTTTTGGATACCGGAAGCTACTGGTCGATGTTCGGCCAAACGATTATTCTGCTGCTGATCCAAATCGGGGGGCTGGGCGTTATCACCTTTGCCGTTACCTTCCTTATGCTCTCCGGGAGAAATATCTCGCTGCAGGAGCGCAGCGCCATGCAGGATGCGATTTCGGCGCCTGCGGTGGGCGGTATCGTGCGGCTTACCCGTTTTATCCTGAAAGGAACGCTTTTTATTGAACTGGCAGGGGCACTGCTGCTGGCGCCGGCCTTTTGCCGGGACTACGGCATACGGGGAATATGGATGTCGGTCTTTCATTCAATTTCCGCCTTTTGCAATGCGGGCTTTGATATTCTGGGCAGGACGGATGCGCAATTTCCGTCCCTGACGGCGTATGCCGCTGACCCGCTGGTCAATACCGTCATTATGCTGCTTATTATCATCGGCGGCATCGGCTTTCTTACCTGGAATGACATCTGTAAACACCGGCTGCATTTCAGTCGATACCGGATGCAAAGCAAGGTCATTCTCGCAACGAGCGCTGCCCTTATTCTGCTGCCCGCGGTGCTGCTTTATTTTACCGATTATGCATCCCTGCCGGTCGGCGAACGGGTGCTGGCATCGTTGTTTCAGTCGGTGACACCCAGAACGGCGGGATATAATACGACGGATTTAACGGCGATGACCGGGACCTCCCGTGCCGTTACGGTATTTCTGATGCTGATCGGCGGTGCGCCGGGTTCTACGGCTGGCGGCATGAAAGTAACGACCCTTTCGGTGCTGATCGCCAATGCTGCTGCGGTGTTTCATCGCAGGAAGGAACCGCAGTTATTCGGGCGGAGGCTGGAAAATTCCGCGATACACAATGCCGCTGCCATTCTGCTGATGTACCTGCTGCTGCCGCTGGTGGGGGCCACCATTATCAGCGAGATAGAGGGACTGGCATTTGGTACCTGCCTGTATGAAACGGCTTCTGCCGCGGGAACGGTAGGCTTGACACTCGGGATCACGCCGGGGCTGGGTGCGCTTTCGCAGGGGATACTGATCCTTTTGATGTTCTTCGGGCGTGTGGGCGGCTTAACAATGATCTATGCGGCATTTTCCGGGAATGATACCGCCTTTGCACGCTATCCGAAGGAGAAAATAACAGTAGGATAAGGAGGAGCCACCATGAAAAAGAATGTATTGTTGATCGGGCTGGGGAGATTCGGGCGACATTTGGCAATGCAGTTGAATCAGATGGGACACCAGGTCATGGGTGTGGACCGGAACGAAGAACGGGTAAACGAATGCATGGATTTTTTGACCAATGCCCAAATCGGCGACAGCACCCGGGTCGAATTCCTGCGCTCGCTGGGCGTGGGGAACTATGATGTTTGCTATGTTGCCATCGGAGGGGACTTTCAGAACTCGCTGGAAACGACGTCGCTTTTGAAGGAGCTGGGAGCAAAATATGTGGTATCCCGTGCGGAACGGGATGTGCAGGCGAAATTCCTGCTGCGAAACGGCGCCGACGATGTAGCCTATCCGGAGAAACAGTTTGCACGGTGGGCCGCGATTCGCTATACGGCAAATCACCTGTTCGGGTATATAGAACTGGACAGCCGATATGCCATAGTGGAGGTGGAGGTTCCGCCAGAATGGCTGGGGAAAAGCATCGGTGAGCTGGAGATTCGCCGAAAATACGGGATCAATGTGCTGGCGATAAAGCAGAACGATATAACAAGCTATACTATATCGCCCGAAATGATTTTGACAGACCAAATGACGCTGAAGGTTTTGGGAGAGTATAAAGCCCTGCAAAAGTGCTTTCGGATTTGAAA
>USAP01000105.1 GCA_900552775.1 uncultured Eubacteriales bacterium
GGGGAAAAATGTTGTAAAATAAACTTATCAAACAGATAGGTTATATATGAACATTTAGGAGGTTTTAAAAATGGCTGATAAAAAATACAGATTTGAAACATTACAGGTCCAGGCGGGACAGGAAAATCCCGATCCGGCAACGGACGCGAGAGCGGTTCCGATATACGCGTCAACTTCGTTTGTCTTTCACAACTCGGAGCATGCTGCAGACAGGTTTGCACTCCGTGATGCCGGAAACATTTACGGCAGACTGACAAATCCCACTCAGAATGTGTTTGAAGAAAGAATTGCGGCGCTTGAAGGCGGCGCGGCGGCTTTGGGTGTGGCTTCCGGCGCGGCGGCAATAACATACACGATTCAGGCACTGGCAAAAGCCGGTGAGCACATTGTGGCTTCCAAAACAATTTACGGCGGAACATACAATCTTTTGGCGCATACGCTTCCGCTTTCATCGGGAATAACAACAACATTTGTAGATCCCGATGATGAAGATGCGTTTGAAAAAGCAATTCGTCCCGAAACCAAGGCGCTTTACATAGAAACTCTGGGAAACCCAAATTCGAATATTGCGGATATTGAGGCGATAGCCGCGATTGCACACAGACACAATATTCCGCTTGTAGTGGATTCCACATTTGCAACACCGTATCTTGTGCGCCCCATAGAATACGGAGCGGACATTGTTGTGCACAGCGCCACAAAATTTATAGGCGGACACGGAACGGCGATAGGCGGCGTGATAATAGACGGCGGAACGTTTGACTTTAAAGCTTCCGGCAAATATCCGTGGATTTCGGAGCCGAACCCCTCGTACCACGGAGTCAGCTTTTCGGACGCGGCAGGTCCCGCGGCTTTTGCAACATATATAAGAGCGATTATATTAAGAGACACGGGCGCAACTCTTTCGCCGTTCCATGCATTTATATTTTTGCAGGGACTTGAGACGCTGTCTTTGAGAGTTGAAAGACATGTTTCAAACGCTTTGAAAATTGTTGAGTTTTTAAACTCGCATCCGCAGGTTGAGGCGGTTCACCACCCGTCTTTGGAAAGCGAACCGAGCCACAAACTTTATAAAAAGTATTTCCCCAAAGGCGGCGCTTCCATCTTTACTTTTGAGATTAAAGGTGACGATAAAACGGCAAAGAAATTTATTGATAATCTGAAGATTTTCTCGCTCCTTGCAAATGTTGCCGACGTTAAATCTCTTGTTATTCATCCCGCTTCAACAACGCACTCGCAGCTTTCGGAGGAGGAACTTGCAGAGCAGGGCATAAAGCCGAACACAATAAGACTTTCAATAGGTATAGAAAACGTGGAAGATTTGATTGAAGCTCTTTCCGAAGCTTTTGAAGCCGTGAAATAAGCATTACGGCTTATTCAAAAGCATACATTATAAACGCGCATACCGCGCATGCAAACGCAGCGCCGAGGAAAAGCCGTGCCATAAACGGTATAGGATTTTTCCTCGGCTTTTTGTAACCCATTTTGCACAGATAATTTTCTATAATCTGTTCCGCCTCCGCAACTATATCGGTTTTTGCGGATTCGTGCGGACAGAGGATTTTTGAGATATTCCTAAGTATGTGTTTTTTTGGCTTTTCGTGCATATTGTCATCCTTTCAGTTAACTTTAATTGTTATTATATACATTTTCTTCTTTTTTATTCAGTGACAAATGCCGCCAAAACCGTCATATCGTCATGCACTCCGTCTGAAGAAACTGCAAATGAAAGAAGTTCGTTTGCGGCGCTTTCGGGAGTGGAAAAGTTGTTTTTTGCAATAAAATCTTTAATTTTTTCCCGGTTTCTGTCTGTTATAACTCCGTCGGAGGCGAGAAAAATTATATCGCCGCCGCTGAGCCTGAACGAATTTTTTGAAACGTCGGTTTTATCGAAAACGCCTGCCGGCAAAGTTTCGGAAGAGATTTCAAATACTTTTTTGCCGCGTTTCACAAAGCTCGGAGCGGCGCCGGACTTGTAAAAATCGGCATAGGCGCGCACGGGGTCAATAAAGACCATGTCAAGCGTTGCAAAAGCCGTTTCGGAGGATTTGAGCACAAGCACTGAGTTTACCATCGAGATAGTGCTTTCCGTGTCAAAGCCTGAGAGCAGAAGTTTTTTTGTTATGTCAAGTGCGGCATGGCTGTCTGTGCCGGCTTTTTTGCCGCGTCCCATACCGTCGCTTATCATCATGAAAAACCTGCCGTCTTTAAGATACAGAAAATCTGTGCTGTCACCGCATACGTTTCCTTTTTCCGGCACTCTGCGGCTTGAAGAGGCCGATATTTTAAGCCGCGGAGCGCGAACCATGTGTAAAGTGTCACCGGACGTATAAAGATAAATATACGGTTTTCCGGCACAGGAGGACACAATATCCGCCGCGGTGCTTATTGCGCTTTTTCCGCGGTGTGAAGTTTCAATGTCAACTCGGCTGCCGTTTACTGCGCAGACTGATTTCGGAGCGAGCATATGCACGGTCAATGCAGCTGAAATCTGAGAGGATAATGAGGAATCAAATTTTGCTCCGCAGCTTAAAAGTTCGGCGGATTTTAGAAGTCTTTCCGATATGCAGAAAAGCTGTCCCGATACCATTTTGCGGCTTTCCGAAACGCGGTTGAGCCACAGCCTGTCCACTTTGCATACATCGTATACCGCATTAAAAACAGACGGAATTTTGTCTGTTTCCGGGCATTTTTCAAAAATTTCTTCCGGAATATCTTCTTCTTTTACTGCGCCTTTTGAAATGCAGAGCTGAGTCAGCACAAAAAAGGCTGCGGAGGTTCTGTGAAATTTTTCGTCCCAGCACGAAGCGCGCTTTGTGCAGCTGCGGCAGAGCCTGTCCGTTGCTTTCTCGAAAAAATCGGCGGAAGGCAAAGCGGAAGATGTTTTTTCCGATATTTTATCAAATGTTTCCGCAACTTCGTTTATGGCGGCGGCATTTTCCTCAAGATCCGCTTGCGCCAGGCGGCACAGGCTTGCGGAATCCGCACCGGGAACGGAAGAAGGTGAAAAAACACGGAACATGCTTTGCGGCAAAATCAGAAACAGCGCTGCCGCGGCAACAAGCGAACCGCAGTACGCAAAAATCTCGGACGGCGGCAAAGAAGCGAAAGTCACGGAAAGAAAGCCGAGCGCAAAAGAAGCAATTGCGGCAAATTTTCCGAAACGCGAGAAACAGCCCGACAGGAGAGAGGCAAATGCCATTGACGAAACGGCAAAAAGCGGTTCTCCGCAGGAAAAACCCAAAACGGCGCCTGCCGAGCAGCCGACGGCAGCCGAAAGCGGGGCGGAATTTTTGTCTGCCGCCGCAAGGGCAATCAGGAAAAATGCGGTGCGTGTTAAAAACATTCCTTCAAGACCTGCCGCAGCGGCACATAGAAAAACAGAAAATGCAAGAACGGAATCGGCATTTTGCCCGTGCGGCGAAAAGAGCATTGTGCGCGCTTTTGAGAAAACGGGTACAAGAAATATTAGTACCGCTGCTTCAAGAAGCAAAAATGCCGCATCTGCCGCACAAAACCCGGAAAAAAGCTTTACCGCTATTCCGCATATAAGCGTTGAAAAACCCATGACGGCGCCGCGGTGCAGAGGTGAAGAAGAAAGATCATATTTGGACGCCGCAAGAGAAAACAAAATAATCGCCGATATGTATTTTATTGCCGAAAGCGGTGAAAACGACAGCAAAAGTCCCAAAACTACGGCGCTTGAGGTTAAAAAGGACGGGAGTCTTCCGTTATATTCCGCCGCGAACGATATTGCCGCAAACGGCAGAAATGTCCCGAAAGATGCGCGTGACGACAAAAATATGAGTGATGTATAAAGAAGCTGCTTTCTGCTTGTCCGGGCGGCAAACACAGCAGCTTGTCCGCGTTTCAGCACTTTTTTTGATTTTATTGTACTTGTGTCCATATAGAGAATCCTCCGTTTCCTGATATTACCAAAATTATAACTCTTTTTTTCGGCGCATGATGTCGAAGCGGGGCAGAAATTAAAAAATAAGTTTTTAATTTTTAAAATTTAAACCAAATGTTCAATCAGGCGTTGCATTTTGCCGAAAAGTGTGATATTATTTTTTGTGTGCCAAAATTATTATAAAGAGAGGATTTTTATTTATGAGGAAAAAAATAATTGCTGTTGCGGCAGCGCTGATGCTGCTCGGAACAAATGCATCGGCATATGAAAACTGTCTCAGATGTACGGCTGCCGACCCGATGAACAACGATTTGTTTGAGATTGTGGCGGAGGTTAATTCCGATGTCAATTTCTATGGGTTTTCGAATTTCAGATATGAAGATAACGAAGACAAAACATTAAAGTGCATTGCGCACTATTCGCTCTCTTATGACGGAAGCGTTACAAAAGAGGTTATGACCGATTTTATGACCCAGGAGGAAGCTTACGATGCCATGGACGAGTTCAGCGGCTGGAAAGAAGAGCTTGAAAGAGGTTATGTAAAGGAATTTAATGACGGACTTGCAATTACAGACTGGCATACGCGCATGGAGCCTTATGCATATGAGGATATAAACGGAAATTTTTATTTGATGGAAGACAATATGCGCGTGGGCTGGGACTATGACTACAACATCGGTATTATGATGGAATCGCAGGTTGATACCAAATATGTGGCAAACGAAAACGGATTGTATGAATTCGGTGATGATAACACGTTTTTTTACACTCTTTTTTCGAATGATATGGCATATCTTTTCGAAAAGGCAGCTATATGTTCGTTTGACGACAACGGCTACGCTGTTATGCGGTACGGCGGAAAACAGTATGTTGTAAAGCTTAAACGCGGATTTATTCCCACTGTTTTTTATAACGGCGAGAAGATAAAATTTGACCAGATACCCGTGATAGAAAACGGCAGAACACTTGTGCCGCTTCGCGCGATATTTGAAAAAATCGGCGCGGAAGTAAAGTGGGACGAAAACACCAAAACGGTGACAGCAACAAAAGACGGCACTGAAATTTCACTGACACTCGGCAGCACGGAAGCAATTAAAAACGGCGAAAAAGTGACGCTTGACACAGCTGCAAAGTCCGTAAACGGCAGAACGCTTGTGCCCGTAAGATTTATTGCCGACTGCTTCGGTGTTACAACCGATTGGGACGGAACCATGCAGAGAGTTTCTCTCTCATCGGCGCAGAACTGATAACTTTGGAAATAAGAAATTCGAACACATGCGCCCGATACCTGTTAAATTTTTGCCCGGGCATTGGAGATAAAAATGAAAAACTTTGAACAGAACATTCCGTACCCGTTTTTGGCTGTTTTGGTGCTTGCGGTGTTTTACGGTATATATTTTGCAAAAATGTTTGCGCAGAAAAGACGCGGAATAAAAACTCACCAGATTGGAATGCGAAAAGAAAAAACACTTCACAGGGTGGAAACGCTTATGAGCGCCGCAACACTCGGGATAGTTTTGGCGCAGCTTTTGTCTATTGCCGCAAATTGGAGCTTTTTGACGTACGGAGCGCGTTTTACGGGATTTGTTACGGGTCTTTCGGGAGACGCGGTGTTTCTTTCGGCGGTGCTTTGCATGAAGGACAGCTGGCGCGCAGGTATACCGGGGAAAGACAAGACAAAAATTGTGACCGAAGGCGTGTATAAATTCAGCCGCAACCCGACTTTTCTGGGATTTGATCTTATGTATATCGGGGTTTTTCTGATGTACGCGAATGTTCTGACAGGATTTTTCACGGTTTTTGCGGTTTTGATGCTGCATTTGCAGATTCTTCAGGAGGAAAAATATATGCTCTCGGAGTTTGGAGAGGAATATGCGGATTATAAAAAGCATGTCTGCAGGTATCTCGGAAGGAGAATAAAATAAGTTCACGTCATAAAGCCGCAAAATGATACGGACGTGTATTGGCCTGCGGGAAGACGTTTAAGTTTTAGAGAAATAACGAAGGTGTAGTTTAGCAGAAAAGCTCCGTAGCAAGATTAATTGTTACGGAGCTTTTTCGCTGTTCCAAACACAAATGATTCGGATAATATGATTATGGCGTCCCGGACAGGAATCGAACCCGTATCGGAGGAACCGGAATCCCCAGTCTTATC
>USAP01000106.1 GCA_900552775.1 uncultured Eubacteriales bacterium
AAAGAGGGTGTATCAAAATAATCATTTTGCTGCACTCTTTTTATTTCTCAGCCGATAAACTTATTGATTGGAGAAGATTATGAATTTACCGAGGTTATATATAGTAATTCCGTGCTATAACGAAGAAAAGGTTCTGCCCAAGACCGCGCCGATGTTTTTGAAAGAACTCAATCTTCTTATTAAAAAAGAAAAAATTGCGGAAAACAGCCGCATTCTTTTTGTAAATGACGGTTCAAAGGACAAGACTTGGGACATAATAAAGTCGCTGGCGCGCGAAGATGAACATTTTGAAGGCATTGCGCAGAGCAGAAACCGCGGCCATCAGAATGCGGTTTTGGCGGGTCTTATGGAAGTGCGAGGCAAATGCGACATAAGCATCAGCATAGACTGCGACGGTCAGGACGACATAACCGCCATGGAGAAAATGGTGGACGCATACCGCAACGGGTGCGATATTGTGTACGGCGTGCGCGATTCGAGAAAAACGGATACATTTTTCAAACGCTTTACGGCAGAGAGCTATTATAAGGTTTTAAAGCGTCTCGGAGGAGATATTGTATATAATCATGCGGATTACCGTCTTGCAAGCGCGCGTGTTTTAAACGAGCTTGCAAATTACGGAGAAGTTAACATTTTTCTGCGCGGAATGTTTCCGCTTATTGGTTTTAAATCCACAAGCGTTTATTACAGCAGAAGCGAGCGTATAGCCGGTGAATCGCACTATCCGCTCAGCAAAATGCTGCGCCTTGCGGCAGACGGAATTACGAGCCTGTCCATAAAACCCATAAGACTTATAACGGGGTTCGGCTCGGCTGTTTCGATTTTAAGCTTAATAGGCATTTTGTGGGCAATTATACGCGCGCTCTGCGGCAAAGCCGTAACGGGCTGGGCGTCCACCACATGTATTGTGTGCTTCCTTGCCGGCGTACAGCTTTTAAGTCTCGGCGTAATAGGCGAATACATAGGCAAAATATATATGGAAAGCAAGCACCGTCCGAGATACTGCATCTCGGAGAGAACATATGACGAGGAAAAATAGCAGGGCTATTCCATGAGTATAAAACCCATTTTCTCTTGGAGAGACGGGGTAATTGTGTTTGAAATTGTAAAGGAATTATCTTCCTGAAAGCGGTGAACGGCGCTTTGAAGAATTTCGCCGTATTTGCCGTCGGGTGAGCCGCTGTAATAGCCAAGCTCCGAGAGGCGCTTTTGTATGCGCATAACGTCTGAGCCGTATTGACCGGGCGTTATATTTCTGAAGCCGCTGCCAAAATCGCCGAACGGGCCGTTTACGGCGGCAACGCGTGTGCCTATCGGAATAATTTTTAAAAGCTCGGCAGCGTCTGTGTTGTACATCCGAAAGCAGCCCATGGAGGAATTCCAGCCGACAGATTCGGGGTGAGGAGTTCCGTGTATGCCGAAATTCCCCCAAGGCACGTCAAGACCTATAAAGCTGCCGCCGAAAGCGTCTCCCCAGTCGCCTTTTCGGTTAACGCTGAATGTGCCTATAGGCGAAGGCGTTTTGTATTTTCCCGTGGCGCATTTATATGTTTTTAAAAGCTTATCGTCTTTTAAAAGGTAGACGCACGAAACTTCCCCGTCAATGAAAATTTTATAGGGGTTTGCCGCGCCCGTAAGCAAAAAAATCATCAGTAAAATCGGAATGAATGCAAGCTTTTTCAAGGGTACTCTCCGTTTCTGCAAATAAATCTCTTTACATTATATTACGAAAGGACGCAATCAATGAAAAAAATTGAAAGCTATTGGTGGAAAATTCTCGCAGTCGGAATTATTCTGATAGTGGCGTGGAAAGCGCTTGATTTCAGCAATGTTAAATCGTGGATAAAAAGCGCTTTTGACATTATGATGCCCTTTATAATAGGAGCGGTGTTGGCTTTTTTTACAAACAAGCCGTCAAAAGCGATTGAAGAATTTTTGAAAAGAAAGGCAAAAAGGCTTTCAAAAAAAGCGGCACGTGTAATTTCGGTTCTGTCGGTTTACGCTGTGCTTATCGCAATTTTGGCTTTCTCGCTTAACTTTCTTATTCCGGCGCTGTATGTAAATATGCAGGATCTGGTTAAAAATGCGCCGTCGTATTACGAGACGATAAAAAACTTTACGGATAATTCGGAGTTTTTGAGCAGTCTCGGAATTCTCGACAAAATCAGCGAATCGGTGATGTCTTACATCAATTTTTCCATGATGGGCAAATTCGTGGGAATAGTAAGCTCGGTGGCAAACTCGGTGCTGACATTTTTCCTCGGAATCATATTGTCGATTTATATTTTGCTTGAGAAGGAATCTCTCGCAAACTTTTTTAAAACGCTCGGAAAGCTTGTCTTTAAAGGAAAACATTCGGCAACCGTTGCTATGTACTGCGGCGAGTTTGCAAAGCTTTTCAACTCATATTTTCTCGGGCTTATGTTTGATGCGCTGCTGATGGGCGTTTTGAGCTCAATATTTTTTGCCGTTTTCGGCTCTCCGTTTCCGCTGCTTCTCGGTTTATGCGTTGCAATAGGAAATATGATTCCGTTTTTCGGACCGATTGCTTCAGCAGCAGTCGGATATATTGCAACAGCCGTTTCTATGGGGCCTTTAAAGGCGATATGGGTGCTTCTTTTCCAGCTTGTTCTTGGACAGGTTGACGGAAATCTCATACAGCCGAAAATTGTGGGAACATCGGTTGGAATAAGTCCTTTCTGGGTTATTTTCGCCGTTACGTTTTTCGGCGGAATATGGGGTCCGTGGGGAATGATTCTCGGCGTTCCGATTGTCGGAGCATTGGGCATGCTTTATGATGATTTAAAAGAGACACGCGGCATATAAAAAAATTTAAAATTCCAAAACATACTTTATTTAAAAAACACGTTTCGGTCAATAATACTTTTGACTGGAGCGTGTTTTTATGAAAAGAAAAAAAATAATTTGTTTTGTGCTGACGCTTTTTTTGTCTTTTGCGGCAACAACAATAAAAACAGAGAGAAGCGCCGTGGCATATGTGCCCGTTTCGGCAGGCGGCAAAACAGTGGGAATAAAGCTGTATCTTGACGGACTTTTGTGCGTGGGAACTTCCGAAATAAGCGGTGCGTGTCCGGCACGGCAGTGCGGAATTAAGAAGGGTGACAGGATAACGCATATAAACGGCGCGCTTATAGAAGACGCCGAAATGTTTTCCGAACTTATTCAGCAAAACGGTGAAAATGAGGTTGTACTCACCGTTATAAGCGGAAATGAAACGGCGGAGAAAAGGCTTAAACCCGTCTATTATGCAGATGCCGGTGAATACAAAACAGGAATGTGGGTGCGAGACAGCATAGCCGGAATAGGCACGGTGACTTTTATGCTTGAAGACGGAAGCTTTGCGGCTCTCGGGCACGGTATATCGGACGCAGACGCCGGAGAAATTGTCAGAATGAAAAGCGGAGATATAACGGGAAGTGAGATAGAGTCGGTTGTGCGCGGCGAGGCAGGCGCTCCGGGGGAACTGCGCGGCTCTTTTACAGACAGCTGCTCGGGTGAGGTTTTTGCAAATGAGCCAAGCGGGATATACGGCAGACTGCAAAAAAGCAACTTAGGTTTTGAAACGGCGGAGATTGCCGATGAAGGCGAAGTCCACACGGGAGAGGCATATATCCTGGCAAATATTGACGGAACAAAAACGGAAAAATTTTCTGTGGAAATATCAAGAATACTTCGTTTTGGCAATTCGGACGGGAAATGCATGGTTATCCGCGTGACGGATGAAAATCTTATAAACCGAACGGGCGGCATAGTCCAGGGAACCAGCGGCAGCCCCATATTTCAGGACGGAAAGCTTGTGGGAGCCGTAACGCATGTTTTTCTCGACAATCCGCGCGAGGGATACGGGATTTTTGCATCGCGCATGATGGATACGCTGCAATCTTTAATAAATTGTGAATAAAATTTTATTTGGTTGAAATTTTTTCCGTTTTGTGTTAAAATATAAATATATCACAAAAATCTGAAAAGAAAGGCGATGAGATGTATGAAAAACATTCTATACGAATATGCGGAAGCCAAAAAGGAGTTGTGCATCAAAAATGACAGTATTAACCCCGAGCTTTATAAAGAGCATAATGTTAAAAGAGGTCTTCGCGATATCAACGGAAAAGGCGTTGTCACAGGACTTACCAATATATCAAAAATAATTTCGTTTGACGAAAACGGTGAGCCGTGCGAAGGCAGGCTTTGGTACAGGGGCTATACATTGCAGAGCCTTTTTGACAAGCATATAAAGCACGACGAATTCGGCTTTGAAAAAACGGCATATCTGCTCCTTTTCGGGCAGCTGCCCTCGGAATCTGAGCTGTCGGAGTTTTGCGAAGCGCTTACGGCCGCAAGAAAATTGCCGAGGAATTTTACAAAGGACGTTATTATGAAAGCGCCGAGCGTGGATATAATGAACTCTATGACGCGCAGTATTTTAACTCTTGCTTCTTATGACCGCAACATAGCAAAAAACGATATTGCAACGTCACTTATGCAGTGCATTCGTCTTATTGCGCTGTTTCCGCTTCTGGCGGTGTACGGTTACCATGCATATAATCATTATGTAAATGAGCAGAGCATGTATATTCACATGCCCGATCCCGCGCTTTCCACTGCCGAAAATCTGCTCATGCTTATGCGTGCGGACAAGAATTATTCCGCGGTTGAGGCAAAGGTTTTGGATACGGCTCTCATATTACATATGGAGCACGGCGGCGGAAACAACTCGACATTTACAACGCGCGTTGTAACATCGGCAGGCTCCGATACTTATTCAACAATAGCCGCGGCAATGTCATCGCTTAAAGGACCCAAGCACGGCGGTGCAAATATTAAGGTTATGGAAATGATAAAAGACCTTAAAAAGCATGTGAAACACAAAAATTCCGAAGAGGAAATACGCGAATATCTCAAACAGCTGCTTGATAAAGAAGCGTTTGACCGAAAGGGTCTTATATACGGAATGGGACATGCCATTTACTCAGTTTCCGATCCAAGAGAAAGAATTTTTAAACAGTATGTTGAAGAGCTTGCTCATGCCGAGCACAGAGAAAAAGATTTGTTTATTTATAACACGATAGAAAGCACCGCTCCGGAGCTTATAGCTGCAAAAAGAAAAATTTATAAAGGCGTAAGCCCGAATGTTGATTTTTACAGCGGATTTGTTTATGATATGCTCGGAATACCGAGCGAGCTTTACACCGCTATGTTTGCGGTGGCGAGAATCGTGGGCTGGAGTGCTCACAGAACGGAAGAGCTTATCTGTGCGGAAAAAATTATACGTCCGGCATATTTGAGCGTTATGCCCGAGATAGAATAAGCGGGACTTTGGAAAAATGCACAGACCGCATAAAGCAAAAAATACAAATATATAAGTATAAATACAAACGCGAAAAAAACGTAAACCCAAAGAGGGTGCTGCAAAATAATTTTGTTTTGCAGCACCCTCTTTCCAATAATGAATCTCGTCCGGATTCACCGCTTTGGAGCGGCATTTTTATTTCGGCAAAACTATAACGGGGTCTTTTCTTTTCGGTCTGTAAATTACGAACTTGTTCCCTATAATCTGAACGCCTTCGGCATATGTTTTCTCCTGAAGTTCGTAGCATGCTTCGCGTGCCGAGAGGGGAGACGTTTCAAGAACGTGAAATTTTATAAGCTCACGCCCCTCCAAAGCGTCCTCTGTCATTCTGACAAGCTCGTCGGTTATGCCGCCTTTGCCTATCTGATACAGCGCCGGAATTTTATTTGCAAGGCTGCGCAGATATGCGCGCTGTTTGCTTGTTATCATATTTTTCTCCTTTTTTCTGTTATATTCTGTTTAAACAGTTTATCATATATTACCCGTTCTTGTCAAGTTTTTCAACGGCGGAAAAGACGGAGCGTCTCCGCAGAAGGAGCATAAATCCATTAAATTTACCGCATTTAATGCCGCAAAAGGCACCATGCTTTTGGATGACATAAAAGTTACTTTAAAATAGGTTTTTACACGGAGGGCGCAATTTCAAGGGTTGCTTTTTCCAATCCCCT
>USAP01000107.1 GCA_900552775.1 uncultured Eubacteriales bacterium
GCAGTTTATGCTTCCCGGCAGCGCGTGTATATATTACGGAGACGAAATAGGAATGCAGGGGTTTGAAGATCCTTTAAACCGCGGGTATTTCAAATGGAACGAAATAAACAAAACTCTTCATGATTTTTATGTAAAGCTTTGCAAAATAAAAGCGTCTCATGCCGCTTTGAAATACGGCAGTTTCGAAATTATTGAAAGCGGCAATGCTCTTTTTGCAGCAAAAAGGGCATGTGAGAGTGACACAATAATTGTATACGCAAACGCTTCGGACGAAAACATAAAAATAAATATCGGCGAATCCAAAATTCTTTTTGCCCAAAACGCCGATATTTTGGGTGATGAAGCAATAATTAAAAGTCGTGGTTTTATACTGCTGAGCACGTAAAAATAAGGCAAATATCCGCCCGCATAACGGGCAATATTTGCCTCACTTCGTATCCGGGCACTGAGATGTAAAAAAATTATCAAAACAGCGTCCGTGATAATTTATATTTACCTCCTAATGTACGCTATTCAGTCTTCTTCATGTTCTTTAGCGCGGCTTTCACAATAAATGCAGCGATAAATGCGATTTTCACGGTCGGCAAGTTTAAAAATCTGATCTATTTCCTGCTCGGTTGATGTAATACACCGCGGATTTCTGCATTTAATAACGTTTTTCACCGTTTCCGGAAGCTCAAGGTGCTTTTTTTCACTCCTCTTGCCGTCTTTAATGATATTAATTGTAATATCCGCATCTATGTATCCGAGAACATCAAGATTTAAATCTATTTCTTCGTCAATTTTTATAATATCTTTCTTGCCCATTTTTCTGCTGGGCGCATTTTTAATTATAGCAACCGAAGAATCAAGTTCTCCAAGATTTAAATATTCATATATTTCCATACTTTTGCCGGCTTTGATATGATCCAGCACAATTCCGTTTTTTATAGAATCTATATTCATTTTCACACCTCCGAAAGAAGTTTTAAAATAAGCGCCATTCTTGCAAATTTGCCGTTTTTGACCTGTTCAAAATAGCATGCGCGCTTGTCATCGTCTACAGCCACCGATATTTCATTGACTCTCGGCAGAGGATGCATAATGCAGAGAGAATCTTTTGCTTTTTCGAGTTTTTGCGGAGTCAAAATATATGTATCGCGAAGTCTTATATAATCTGCTTCATTAAAAAATCTTTCTCTCTGAACTCTTGTCATATAAAGAATGTCAAGTTCTGATATTGATCCGTCAAGCTCACGCGCTTCGGTATATTTTGCTCCGTTTTTATCCATTATATCTTTAAGATACTGCGGAATACAAAGTTCCTGAGGCGAGATAAGCACAAACTCAACATTTTCATACCTCATCATAGCTCTTATAAGAGAATGAACTGTGCGTCCGAATTTTAAATCACCGCAAAAACCTATTTTTAAATTATTAAGCCTTCCGAATTTTCTTTTGATCGTCAAAAGATCGGTAAGCGTTTGCGTCGGATGGTTATGTCCGCCGTCGCCTGCATTTATCACGGGCACTTCGCTTCTTCTCGATGCGGCAAGAGGTGCGCCTTCCTTCGGATGTCTCATGGCAATGATATCGGCATATAAACTTACCGTGCGCACCGTATCCGCCACACTTTCGCCTTTTGATGCCGATGAGCTCTGTGCCTCCGAAAAGCCGAGAACATTTCCGCCCAAATCAAGCATTGCCGCTTCAAAAGACAATCGTGTTCTTGTTGACGGCTCAAAAAAGAGTGTTGCAAGCTTTTTGCCGTGACACTTTTCGCTGTATTCAGCCGGATTTTCGATAATCTTCTCAGCCGTTTCAATAAGGCTGTCTATTTCCGAAACACTTAAATCCAAAATATCTATAATATGTCTCATTAAATACTCCCTTCTTCTGCAGTAAAAAGCAGATCTTACGTATGTGCTATTTTATGTTTTTAATCCAGCTTTCATCTGATGGATTATCTCTGAAAGCCTTAAGAGCCGAAATATTTTCTTTTTTAATATAACCTGTCTCGGCAGCAATCTCTAAAATCGAGTCAAAATCCGTAAGGCTTGTATTTTGAATTTCGGCTTCGGACAGTCTTTTCAAACCTTTTTTCATGCCGTAAGTAAATATGCTGACAATTCCCAAAACCTCGGCTCCCGCTTCTCTTAATGCCTCAACCACTTCCACAGCGCTGCCGCCGGTTGAGATAAGGTCTTCAATAACAACAACCTTTTCGCCTTTACTGAGTTTGCCTTCTATTCTGTTTCCTCTGCCGTGATCTTTTGCGCCGCCTCGCACATATCCCATCGGCATGCCGAGAATATGTGCCGCAATTGCCGCATGAGCAATACCGGCCGTGCTTGTTCCCATAAGCACTTCGCATTCGGGATATTTTTCTTTAACGGTTTGTGCAATAGCATTTTCAACCACAGTACGGCTTTCGGGCGATGTTAAAATAAGTCTGTTATCGCAATACACAGGACTTTTGATTCCGCTTGCCCATGTAAAAGGCTCATCGGGTCTCAAAAAAACCGCTCCAATTTTGAGCAATATCTCCGCAACTTCTTTTTTAAACATATGTAAATCCTCCTTTTGTTTTTATACTCCGAATTCCCTGCAGCATCTCTCATATGCCTTTACGGGATTATCCGCTGCCGTTATAGGTCTTCCTACAACTATATAGTCTGAGCCGAGTTCACGCGCTTTGGCAGGCGTTGTAATTCTGACCTGGTCGCCGGCGTCACCGTCCGCAAAACGTACACCCGGTGTTACGGTAAGAAAACCGTCTCCGCAGACAGCGTGCACCTTGCCTGCCTCGAGCGGCGAGCAAACAACTCCGTCAAGGCCTGAATCTGCGGCATTTTTAGCATAGTGCATTACAACTTTATCCATCGGTTTGTCAACAAGCAAATCATTTTTTAAGCTTTCCGGGCTTGTTGATGTCAGCTGTGTTACGGCAAGGAGCAGCGGTCTTGATCCGTCTGCTCTTGTAAGTCCGCGAAGAGCCGCCTCCATCATCGTCTTGGTCCCTGCAGCATGAAGATTGCACATATTTACATCAAGTGACGACAAAACACGCATTGCTTTTTCCACGGTGTTCGGAATATCATGAAGTTTTAAATCAAGGAAAATGCTGTGCCCCATTTTCCTGATTTCCGAGACCACCTGAGGTCCTTCGGCATAGAAAAGTTCCATGCCGATTTTAACGTACGGTTTTCTCCCTTCAAACTCTCTCAAAAAGTCAAGCGTCTCTGTTTTTTTTGCAAAATCCAGAGCAATAATTACATCTTTAGCCACGATGAGCACCTCCAATTATTTCTCTTAAGTTATTTATATTGTATTTTTCCATTACACGCGGAAGATCTTCTATAACCTCTTTGCACACATAGGGATTTATCAGATTTTCCGCACCGATTTCAATTGCGGATGCACCGCACAGCATCATTTCTATCACATCTTCCGCACAGGAAATGCCTCCTATTCCAATAATCGGAATAGAAACTTTTTCATAAACTTCATACACAAATCTCAGTGCCGAAGGAAAAATGGCTCTTCCCGAATAGCCTCCCTTAATATTTCCCAAAATAGGCTTTCTTGTTTTAAGGTCAACGCGCATTCCGAGCATTGTATTTATAAGGCTTAAACCGTCAGCCCCTGCTTTTTCGCACGCTACGGCTATCTCGGTTATATCCGTTACATTCGGCGTCAGCTTTACATATACAGGTTTATCCGTAACTTTTTTAACAGCCGCCGTTGCCTCTGCCGCCGATGCCGGACACACGCCGAGACTCATACCGCCGCCGTGAACATTAGGGCAGCTTATGTTAAGCTCTATAATTCCTACATTTTCCGATTTGTTAACCTTCTCACAGCAATAAACAAGCTCGTCTACCGAAAAACCGCTGATATTAGCTATTACGGGTTTACCGTAAATTTCACGCAAACGGGGAAGCTTTTCGCGCACCACAACGTCAATACCGGGATTCTGCAATCCGATTGAATTTACAACACCGTTTTCGCATTCCGCAATACGCGGTGTGGGATTTCCGAAACGTTCTTCCTTCGTTGTTCCCTTACATGCTATTGAGCCTAAAATTCTGATATCGTAAAACTGCAAATATTCTTCCCCGTAACCAAATGTTCCGCTTGCAGGTATAACGGGGTTTTCAAGTTTGAGTTCTCCGAGATTTACGCTTAAATCTACCATATGATTTCCTCCTTTAAAAGCACAGGGCCTTCCTTACAGATTCTTTTAAAGCCGTATTTCGTTTTGCACGAGCAACCCATGCATGCTCCGAAACCGCATCCCATTCGTTCCTCAAACGAAAGCTGACCGGATGTACATGTCTTGTCATACACGGCTTTGAGCATCGGCTCCGGACCGCAGGCATAGAAATATGAGTATTCCTGAGGCATTATATCCGTGACAAATCCTTTCGATCCGTAGCTTCCGTCTGCCGTGGCAACAAAAACATCGGATCCCGCATCACGCAATTCATTCTCGAGAAAAACTTCATTTTTGGAATTAAAACCTATTGCCGCCGTAACTTTTTTGCCTTCCGACACCAGTTTTTTTGCAAGCCACAGCAGCGGAGGGACACCAACACCGCCGCCGAGCAAAAGCGGAGCATTTCCGCTTTCCTGTACGGAATATCCGTTTCCGAGCCCTGTGAGCACATCAAGTTTTTTTCCTTTTCCCATACGGCTCATTTCTTCGGTTCCATTGCCCACAACTTTATAAATTATTGTGAGAAAATCTCCCTCTTTATCGCAAACCGAAATCGGTCTGCGCAAATAAAGTCCGTCTATCTTTATATTTACAAACTGCCCCGGCTTTGTAACATTGCTTAAATCGCCGCACAAAACCATCTTGTATACATTTTCGGCAACAAGATCATTTGACATTATTTCAAGCATTTCAGCACTTCCTTTCATAAACAGTTTCACCTTTATAAATTGTTTTTAAACATCTTCCGAAAACTTTTTTTCCGTCAAACGGTGTAGATTTTCCTTTTGAAAAAAAGCGTGAGGAATCTATTTCGTACTCTTTGTTTAGATCCCAAACGGTAAAATTTGCCTCCTCGCCTTTCTCTATTTTTCCTCCGCCGCCGAAAAAGCGTTCGGCAGGATTTACACTCATAAGACATATAAGTTTTTCAAGGCTTATGACTTTTTTTTTGACAAGTTCCGTATAAAGCACCGGAAATGCCGTTTCGAGTCCAACAATTCCGTTTAAACTTTTTCTGAGTCCGCCGGACTTTTCCTCTGCGGAATGCGGCGCGTGATCTGTTGCAATCATATCTATTGTGCCATCTTGAATTGCTTCTGTAAGCGCATATCTGTCCTCCTCGCTTCTGAGCGGAGGGTTCATTTTAAATCTCCCGTCATCACGCAAATCCGCATCAGAAAACACAAGATAATGCGGTGCCGTTTCACACGTCACATCTATTCCTGTCTTTTTTGCATTTCTTATTATTTCCACGCTTTCTTTTGTTGATACGTGGCATACATGATATTTGCAGCCTGTTTTTGCCGCAATATCCAAATCCCTCTTAATCTGTCTCCATTCGCTTTCGGAGGAAATTCCCGGTAAATTATGTTTTTTTGCATAAATGCCGTCATGAATAACTCCTCCGTGCAGCAAGCTTTCATCTTCGCAGTGAGCCGCAAGAATTTTATTGAGTTTGGCACAGTTTTCCTGTGCTTTAAGCATCATATCATAGTTTTGAACTCCGCGTCCGTCATCGGAAAAAGCAATGACTCCGTCTGAAATTTCTTCCATATCCGAAAGTTCTTCTCCGCGTTCTCCTTTTGTTATCGCTCCATAAGGATATACGGCAATTTTCGCGTCTTTTAAAATCGCATCTTTTTCAACCTTCAAATTTTCCAAACTGTCCGGCACGGGATTTAAATTCGGCATTGCACAAACCGCCGTATACCCTCCTGCTGCCGCCGCCCGGGTTGCGCTTTTGATTGTTTCTTTGTACAAAAAACCCGGCTCTCTCAGATGAACATGAACATCTGTAAAGCCGGGAAATAAATAATTATTATTAAAATCAAA
>USAP01000108.1 GCA_900552775.1 uncultured Eubacteriales bacterium
GGAAGGAATTACAAGCTCTTTTAATTTCGTACCTCTGAAAGCATAATCGTCTATTGTTTCAATCCCTTCATGTAATTCAATTTCTTTTAAGGGACAATCAAGAAAACACCCATCTGGAATCTTTTTTGTCTCCTTAGATAAAATTACATGTTCCAGGGATGACTCATCAAACATTCTTATTGCAAGGTTTGGGAAAGATGATAAATCACAACTTTTAAAAGTTGACATTTGAAACAGACCGTGAGAAAAACCATTTATCTTATATCCATTAATACTTTCAGGAATTACGAGAACATCACCTTTTATAATGTTTGGATCATAAGCAACTAAAATTGCTGTTTTCTCACTTTCATCAAAAGGCCTATAACACCAACCATTTATCCAATAATTTGTATCGTCAAATTCATAGTCCCAATCTTCATATCTATATTGCAACGCAAAACCATTTACAGGACTTAACATAAATACCAACAAGATGCACGATAACATCAAAACAAACCGTCTCATTTTTTACACCTTCTTTAATTGTTTTATAAACAGAGGGGGAATTCCCCTCTGTTTAATGAACTGACGTGTCATGATAAATATGTATGCTGTCAGCAGAATAAACCGGCGATATAACGGCAAACGAAAGGATTGGCAAGAGTATTGCTTTGAATATTTTTTTCATAAAAATTCTCCTTTTGCTTTTTCACTTTTCCCGCTTTCAATAATATACCGTAGGGTAGTATGGTAGATTCACGAATCTGCCGTGCCGTTGTTCGCTCTTACGCATTACACAAAAAATCAGTTATAGTATTTATCGTAAAATCTCACAAAGTCTCTGCCGTCGTTGCCGTCCTTTACTTCAAAAGTCGAGTTTTCGCCGGCATAAGAAACCTGCTCCATAATCGGAGTATACATTGCGGCTTTAACCATACGTGCCACGTCAAGTCTGAGCGCCGGTGCAGAGGGGTCAAACGATGTATTTTCAGTAAGTCCCAGCTCTTTGGCAATCTGAATATATCCGCCCTGATATCCGCCGAGAGACTCTGCCTTTTTTTCGTAGCCCAAAACAGATACAAGCATTTTTGCCGCCTGCGCGTATGTTATGTTGTCGTTAAGGCCGAAAGTGCCGTCGCCGTAGCCTAAAATGCAGCCCATTTCTTTACACATGTTAACGGCGCCGCATTGCTCGCTGCTTGTGGGAACATCTGAAAAAATTTGGTATTTGCCGTAGTTTTCGGCGGCTTTTTTAAGTCTCAGCATTCCGGCGATTGTTTCAGCCATGCTGCCGCGTGTCATGAGAGAGCCCTGCGGAATTTTGCCGTTTTCAAATCCGGGCATAATGTCAAATGCAAGTAAAACACCAAAATTCTCAGGCTCTTCAGCGGGCATTGTGCCTACGCCTATAAGGTCTTTGAAATAACTGCCAACGCCTTCCACATGTATTGTTTCGTTTTGTTTGAGGCTGTACTCGTAGTACGTTTCCTTTCTCACATAAAAGTCTATATAAGGCATCTCGCCGCTTAAAAACTGCTCTAAAGTGCCTCGATCCGAAATGTCATCGGCAGGAATGTAAAAAGAAGTCTCGCTGTCTATAACATATGTGTTTGTGTCTTTTTCGTTTAAGTTTTTAAATGTTATTACACCGTTTTCATCTTTGTGAATATCCTTTGCTTTTACAATAACGATTTCATAGTCCTTATTGTTCATAATTTCACTGAAATCTTTGGGCTCGGCAAAAACGGAGGAGCCGAGCAAAGAAAGAGAAAGGATTGCAGCGGGAAATGCTTTAAATATTTTTTTCATAAAAATTCTCCTTTATTTTTTTGTTCTTTTCGCTTTCTGTATTATTTCTGATTATTCCAGCAAATAAAAATGCAATCAAGCGGAAAAACAAAAAAGTTTTTCCGCTTTTATGCACTGCACGATAATCAGTTTTTCTTCAGCGGCACATCTTCTCTGTAACTTAATTCTTCCGGAGCATTGTAGTGGCAGTACATTTCTCCGTATTTTGTGCTGGCTGAAATGTATTGGCAGTAATCCACAACAATTTTTCGCTTATACCATACGCCGATTTTTTCGCCGTGCGGTGTGTCTCCGTCTATGCTCAGATAGCAATAATATTCATATCCGGCGCCTCGCTTTCTGGACCAACCGCCGAACATAGCGCTGGCTACGCTGTTAACCGGTGAAAAAACAAAAATACTGTCTCTTTTTATGTGTCTTGCCTCGGCGTCGGCAATAAGGTTTTCAATTGTTGTTACACTGTCTCCTTCTTTTATGTAAACCAAAGCCGAGGGATATGTACGTCTTTTAGGTTCAAAGTTTTGAAGTACATACTCTTTGTAACGTTCATTTTTAAACCTTTCATAATCCATGTTACCCTGAAGGTCAAGAAGATTTCTCAGTCTATATGCCACGATATCCGGAGTTTGATACGAGGTGTCTACTGTTTCAAACGTTGGTATTTGCGGAAGTTCCGTGTTTGTCAATTCATCATCATATGCCGAATACAAAAATTGGCTGACGGGAATCGGAGACGAGCCGCAAACTTCGTACAGTAAATATTTCTCTTTGGTGGACAAACCGAGTTTTACTCTGTTTATAACGGTATCTATCTGCTCGGAGGTTATTGTATCGTCGGTGCCGAATCTGTCTCCGTATCCCATCAGAAAACCGTTTTCCATGCAATAATATATTGCGTTTTTATTCCAGTCGGAAATGTCTGCATACACTCCGTTATAGGTTACGGGTTTAATGGGCGGAGTGTTGTAAAAATCCTTTGCTCTGTAAATCATGCATGCAAATTCGGCACGCGTCACTTCTTCATTGAGGCGCAGTGTATTGTCTTCATAGCCCAGCAATATGTTATTTTGAATGGCGGCGCAAATTTTCTTCTTGCGCCAACCATCCGGCAAATCGTGTCCGTCGGTGTATGAATCCAGGATGTTTTCGTTTACATCGTTTGTGTCAATGCCGGACGAAATCACCACCGCCGACGCGCATTCTTCTCTTGTAGCCGCTCCGGCGGAAACTGTCAGAGCAAGCATTAAAAATCCAATTGTAATTAATATTTTATTTCGCAAAAAACTGCACCTCCAATGGCATAGAACTCATACCTCCGACCACAACATATAGGTCAAACGCCTTGTTTTTGGGAATATTATAGGGATATGTCGCTTCGGGTTTATTGTTATTATAATCGGCATTGCCTAAAAAAGCAGTGTAAGGTGTGCTTGAAACGGCCGGGCAATAAACCATTGCATACATACCGCTTTCCCTCTCTTCGACCGCACCGGGATTAACCATCCTGTTAAATTTTAGCTTCAATTTGATATTTTCACTTGCCGATGTGCTGTTAAAGCCTTTAAAACTGATTTTGTAAATAACCCCATAATTTTTGCCGTTTGCAATTGAATAGCCGTTGCTGCCGCCGGTTGCCGGACCGTCATGGTATAACGATATAAGTTCTCCCGAATTCAAGTAAGGGGCGTCAAAACCTGTCAGCAGAAAAGAATATCTGTCTCCTGTAATATCAATTGTTTTGTTAACGCTTTTTAAAAGTCTGGCTCCGTTGCCCGTACCGGATATGTGCTCGGAAATATTGTATGCCCCGGCTCCGGCGGCTCTTGTAAATGTACCGTTTCCGATATTATTCTGAACGGCTTGATACATGGTTGTTCCTGAGCTGTTTGTCCAATCGGTCATTATAAAAGAATAGCTGTAAAGAGAGGAACCTGTATATGCGGAACCGCCGGATGTTTTTATGCTTAAGCTAACCTGACCGTTGAAAGTATTGCATCCGGTGCCGGCAGGAACTTTGTAAAGTGCCACCCATCTTGCGGAATTTGCGGGAATAGTTATTGAAGAACTAAGACCGGATATATCGGCACTGTCATATTTTACTCCCTTAAAGTAATCCGACCAAATTGATGTCATAGCATTAGTATCGGATTCGTAGGAAGAGTCATAACTTCTTTTATTTAATGTTACGGTTAAGTTTGAACCACCTGTATTTTGAAGAAGAATTCCGTAATACATATCGGAGCCGTACTTGTTTATGTGCTCCCAAAATACATTTGCATTTCCGTTTATTTTTGATTTATGCAGATAATATCCGTACTCACCTAATTGCGAGGTTGCATTTGCACCGAGAGTTGTTACGGGTTCCAGATTATTTTTTTTGATAAAATCTTGATACTTTATAACCTCATTTAATGACAAATCTTCACTGCTGTTTATTTTTTTAATAATCCGTTTGATTTCATCGCTAATAACAACGCGGTTGGATTGTGTGTTTGACGAAATATTCTTCTTTACTAATTTGGTAGAAGATTCTTTGGGTAAAAGTCTTTCCGTTCCGTCAATCATAACGGTTTTTACATATTCATCTTTATTATTTTCCGCTGAAATATCGGAATATAAAGAGGTTTCGCCGTCTGCTATTGATAACGTATTGCCTTCGCCCAATTGTTCGGGGGTGTTTGAAACTACGTAATTATACAGACCGCTTGTCCCCTCTATGGCGTCATATTTTTCAAAGCCGTCAAGATAGTCAACCGTATACATATATATGTCAACTGATACTTCATCTGATAATCCGGATTTTGGTCTTACGGTTATATTGTAATTCCCGTCCTGAGTTATTTTGAAATATGACATTGCGCTGCCGCTATACCAGCCGCCGCTGAATCCTCCCGGCGTAGGGTTAAGGCCTATAGCGGATACATAATTTAATACGGATCCGCCGGTTGGCAGAATAGCCGACACAACCAAAATTTTACCTGCGCTTATATGTCCGGCGGAAATAGTGACGTCGGTGTTTTTTATAGATATTGTTTTATATGCCGACATATTTCCGCTTGCGGTATTTTCTGTATAAACCATGGGTTCAAATTCTGCCGCAAAGCTAAATCCGTTTATATTAAAAACAGTTAGCAAAGCCGACAATAAGACTGTAATTATTTTTCTGTTCATAAGTATTAAATCCATCTCCTTTAGTTGTTTTTTGTTTTTTCTGCTCCCGATAATGTACCGGTATGGGAGATTCGTGAATCTCCCGTTTAGTTTCCGCACACCAAACGGACAATTCGTGAATTGTCCATACATGACAATGAGACATGCTGCACGCAAAGTAATAATCAGGTTAATAAGTCAGAAACAAACTTACTTGTCCAACGGAATCACATCCTTTAAATCAACTTTCACACATATAACCCGAAAAACGTAAAAACGGGGACAGGTTTTTTTAATATTTTTTAAAATTCATTGCATCTTTTGCGATTTTCTCAATTTCTTCTCTCGATATATTGCCCGTAACGGAATAAGCCGCGTTGCTGTCACACCAGATAAGCATGTTCCAGAGATTTTTTGAAACAAAGAGCGCGTCATAGCCGTTCACCTTTGTTTTTTCAACAACAGCGTTTTCCGTGTCCACAGTGCCGTCTGTGTCAAGGCTGTGTGTTTCAAAATAAAAATACTTGTCTTCGCTTTCAAAAAGATAAAAAAGAGACAGGCTAGTTTCGTCTTTTCTCTTGAGGCTGAAGCCCATGGGAGCGTAGTAGAAGGCAGCGTCGTCATCCGAAAAATTTAGACCGCCGCCCTCTTTGAAATTGTATGCGCTGTTCGGCTTGTCCTTTTCAAGAACAAAGTTTAAAAAGCGCAGTCTCCATGCCTCAACGTTGTAAACCGTAACGCCGCAGCCTATGGCGATAACAAGCAGGATGCATGCCGCGCGTGCGGTGTATTTCATAAATTTGCGGCGTGATATCTTCCGGCGTTCACGGCGGAAAAGTCTGTGCATTTTTTCCTCGTGCTCCGGCGAGAAAACTATTTCTTCTTCGGGGTCTTTAAGGCTTTCGCCTATTTCGCGGTCGGCAATTTCCGCGGCAACTTTTAAAATATCGTCCGTAATATTAAAGTCTTTCACGCAAGCTCACCCCTTTTTTCAAGTTCTTTCAAAATTTTG
>USAP01000109.1 GCA_900552775.1 uncultured Eubacteriales bacterium
ATTACAGTAACAAAAGTAATATATTTCAGCTGCGTAAAGAAACTTAAATACAAGGAGAGTGACTATGAAACGAAAAGCAAAAAACGTAACTGTGTCGGTATTGCTTTTTGCGGTAATGGTATGCTGCATGATGCCGTTGCCGTCTTCGGCGGAGAGAGCCGGGGCAAACATTAAAATCGGAGACTATATTCGTCTCGGCACATATGAGAACGAGTCGGTTTTGTGGCGCTGCGCGGATATTGACGACAATGGCCCTCTGATGCTGTCGGACAGAGTGATTTGCGACTATCTGCCTTATGACGCACAGACAAACGATAATTCCGCAACGTGTTCTCACAGGCGCAACGGCTATCGCAGCAAATACGGCTCAAACCACTGGCGCGACAGTAATATGCGCTCATGGCTAAACTCCGCGGAACAGACGGTAACGTGGCTTTGCGGCAATCCGCCGAAAGCCGGTTATGTAACCGACGGAAATTCGTATGACAATAAGGCAGGCTTTTTAAGCGGATTTAATAAGGATGAGCTTTCCGCAATCAAAACGGTAACACAGCGCTCGGTTGTTTCTCATCCCGAATACAGCGCAGGGTATATTGACGCGCCGGGGACGGATTTGCCTTATAATACAGATATCCAAACGGTTGCCGACGGATTTGACAGAGCTTATTACGAAAACATTACCGACAAGGTGTTTTTGCTTGATGTCAGGCAGCTGAACAGCGTTTATAAGAATTTGGGGAGCTATTATATAGCAAAGAACAAAAACGGATTTAATTGGAACTGCTGGCTCAGGACTCCCGTTACGGACTGCAACCATGATATGCGTTATGTCGATACGCACGGAAACATTTTGCGCGACGCTCCCTATAAAGGCTATTACGGCGTTCGGCCCGCGTTTTATCTTGACGCGGAGTATTATACCGTTTTATCCGGCAGCGGCACGGCGCAGAATCCCTACATCGGCTCCGCGCCGGACAAACCCGATGACGGCATTGCAATTTCGGGTGCGGAGAGAGAAACCGGTGACAGAAACTGGGATGTCGATACAGACCAAAATATTCAGCTTACGCTCGGAGGGTTCTATTCCGAGGACGGTAAATACGCCAACCCCACAATTCCCGTGTATGTAATTCAAAAGCCCCGCAGGGACACGGAAAACATGGTGATTTTATTCTGCGGCGAGGGCTACACAAAAAGTCAGCAGGCAAAGTTTGTCGGCGATGTACGTCGGCTGTGGAGAGAGGTGCTGCGCAATGAGCCTTATCGCAGCATGTCGGACCGCTTTAACGTATACGCACTCTGCACGGCGTCAATTGACGGCTACGGCGGAAGCAGCACATTTTTCAGCGTAGTTGATTCACGCGTGTCAACCAACATAAACGGCAGCTTGAAAAATCATTTATTTGAACGCTGCATAGGTCCTGCTTTTATTGAAAAGATACATGACGCTCATATTCCGGAAACAACAAATCCCAACGAGTTTATATGGGGAGATGAATACGCTCCGTATCACTATGTCTACGAACACATAAATCAATTTATTGTGCTTGCAAACAGCGGAGATTATTTCGGGGGCTCTCATGACAATATTAAAAGCGGCATACATTATATTGTTGCGCCGTCGGACAGCAATTACTCGCCGTTTATCTTAAGGCACGAGCTCGGGCACGGAATTTTACATTTGGGCGACGAGTACGCAACAAGCTACAGCCCTATATCCGAGGAAGCATACCGTTCATCGCTCAATATGTCGCACACGGGCAATCCCGGCTTGGTAAAATGGAAAAATATGCTCGGCTTTCGCTCTACATATTCATGTCCGCACGCGGACAATTCATACTCCTTCAATTCAAGCCGTATGTGTCTGATGCGTGAGAATACAAGAAATCAATTGTGCGAGGTGTGCAAGCTTCAGGGCACAAAACGCATGAGTCAGCTGGTTGCAAATCCGGATGATTTGTACCTTGCCGTCCCCGAGGTGAAGGAGTATACGGGGAAATACAGAAACCCTTCCGAGGACTCATCTGCCTTTGAGGCTGCAAACAGCAGCGGTTATTCGCAATTTGAAGCCGACCGCAGCAGCCGCCTTTTGAGCGGAACGGGCAAAAGCCGATTTACGCCGGACATGAAGGGCAGGGAGATTGAGCTGCGCACCATAGTGCAGAATCTCTCCGATACAAAGGAGAAAGAGGTTACGCTGCGGCTTTGGATAAAGCACGCCGACGGTACGAAAGCGACCGCGGCGGACGGCACGGAGATTTCGGCGGAGAAACGCTTCACCGTTCCCGTCTGGAGCGAGAAGCCCAAATTCTGGCCGAAAAAAGCTTTTGATTACTACGGCAGCGACTTTGATTCGGGACTTGTAAACTGTTCACTTGTCTATAAAATTCCCGATAATGCCGTTTTGCGAAACGGCGATACAGTCGGCTTTGCGGTGGTGGATGAAACGGGCAGAACACTTGCGGATGACGGTACGGAAAACGCGGTATATACAAGCGTTACCATCGAATATAAATTGGAGGACGGAGGCAATGTCCCTAACACCGTGCCGACAGTAATTCCCGCCGTTGTCGGCGCCAAAGCGGATTATCAGCCGCTTGAAACGCTGAACGGCTGCATATTTTCCAAAGCTGTAAATCTCGGTGAAACAGTCGGCGCAGACGGTCTTACGATTACATATTATTATAAGGAAAAGCCGGTGCCGCCCGCCGGATTTAAAACGGAGTATGACTGGGGAGAGGAGTTCCCGGACGGCGAGACTCTGCCGCACGACAATATGACCTACCAAAGTGAAGCCGATGCGCTTGCGGCAATGGATACCGAATATACAAATCAGTCCGTATCATACGCAAACAAGGGCAGTCTTACGGGCAAGTGGACCTTCAGCGGCTGGACGGGCAAAGCGGACGGCGCTGCTGTAAGGTTTACGGGCGTGTGGACATTCACTCCGGATACGCCCTTTGCTATTACGGACGAAAACGGTACGCCTGCCGATAAAATATTAAAGGCGGGTGCGTATAAGGCGAGACTTGTTTTGACCAAAGAACGGAAAACAGCGGCAGTTGTCATTGCAAAGTATGTAAACGGAGCGCTTGAAGCGCTTGCTGTATCCGAAGAGAAAGAGGCATATGATATACTCAAAACAGACGCCGTCACCGTAACGGAAAAGGATTTGAGAAAGCAGACCGAAATCAAAGCATTTGCCTTTGAAGGCATGGGAAATATAAAACCGATATATAAGGCTTTGCATATCGGAAGTCTTGGTGCGGATTCTTAATTTAAACGGATTTACAATAATGCCGGCAGTGGCGATAAGTTCGGCGGTGTCTGCTATGGCGGTGCAGAATCTGGGTGCCGGACATACGATGTTTTCAATGGTAAACGGAATGATCTCTTCGATAATAGTACGCGTGCCGGCGGCATATTTTTTCGGAATGCATGAAGGTATGGGAATGTGCGGCATAGGTATCGGCGCGCCCGTGGCGTCAGCGGCATCGCTTTTGTGCGCTGTTATATTTTATGTCAGCGGAGCGTGGAAAAAATAAGTAATAAATGGAAAATTTTTTTGAAAAACTACCGATTAATTTGAATGATTCGCAAAAAAGTGCGGTTGAGTATAACGGAAGAACAGCACTTTTGCTTGCTGTGCCCGGAAGCGGAAAAACAACTGTTTTAACGGCGCGGATAGGCTATATGATTTTAGAACTCGGTGTGCGTCCGGAGAGCATATTGGTGCTTACATATACTGTGGCTGCGGCAGAGGATATGAAACGGAGATTTGCAAAATTTTTCGGCGATGAATTGGCAAGACATGCTGAATTCAGAACAATAAACGGCATTGCCCAGAAAATTATTATGGAGTATGAGCGGCAAAGCGGCAGAAAAGCCTTTAGTGTTCTTTCGGACGAAAAAAAGAAAGCCCGGATTTTAGCGGACATTTACAGAGAGCTTAACCCGGGATATGAATATCCTTCCGAAAATGCAATAGGTGAACTGGAAACCGCAATTTCATATGCTAAGAATATGAATCTTGACACAGATGAAATAAAAAAGCAAAAATATTACGGGGCAGATCTCTATTCGGCATTTGAACGCTATAATGAAATTCTGATTCAAAACAGGCTTATGGACTACAATGATCAGATGGTATACGCGCTGAAAATTTTAAAAAAATACCCTTCTGTACTGCGTGCGTTTACAAGCAAATATAAAAATATTCTTGTAGATGAGGCGCAGGATACGTCTTTTATTCAGCATGAGATTATTGTGCTGCTGGCACAAAATGCGGACAAAATTTTTATGGTCGGAGATGAAGACCAAAGTATATATGCTTTTCGCGGTGCTTACCCGGATGCGCTGACGGAGTTTGAGAAAAGATACAGCGGTGCACGAGTTTTTAAAATGGAAACAAATTTTCGTTCTGTTCCGACTATTGTTGAACGTGCCGAAAGTTTCATCATAAAAAATAAATTGCGGCATGCAAAAAGGCTGATTTCGTCAAGAAAAGAAGACGGCGGATTTGAAATAATAAATGCAAAATCGAGATATGATCAGTTTTTGTATCTGGCGCATGAAGCTGAAATATGCACTGTGCGCACGGGTGTTTTGTATCGCGACAATGACAGTGCGTTGCCGCTTATAGATATTTTACTGCGCGAAAATATTCCGTTTTCATGCAGAAGAACAGACACATCTTTTTTTACAAATAAAACTGTTTTGGATATAATTTCAATTCTGAAGCTTATTTTAAATCCGTGTGACGGAAAAAGTTTTAAGCGTGTTTACTACAAGCTTAATATGTATGTGAAAAAGGAGGATGCGATGAACGCCGTGCGGACGGCGGACGGCGGAGATATATTTAAAACACTTTTGAAAACGGGTGATTTGAATTACGAAACGCGCAAGAGAATAAGCGCATTTGCAAGGCTTTGCGAATCGCTTAAATTCAGAAGTGCCGGGGACGCCGTTTCCTCGATTATATACGGTAGCGGATATTCTGAGTATATTAAAAATTCGCCGGCAGAAAAAAACAAGGCTGAAATTCTTATGATGCTTTCAAAAAGAGAAAAAAGTATCGGCGAATTGATAGAAAGGCTTCGTTTTCTGAAAAAATATATTGATGCCGGCTTTGAGAACAAAAGTCCCTTTTGGATTTCAACAATTCATTCAAGCAAAGGACTTGAATATGACAATGTTTTTTTAATTGATGTATTTGACGGAATTTTACCTGCAGAAACGGAATCTTACAAAGATTACGAAGAAGAACGGCGGCTTTTCTATGTGGGAATTACAAGGGCGCGGAACAATCTGACGGTTTTTAAAGTCGGAGGAAAAAGGCAGAGCTTTCTCGGAGAAATCTCGGGAAGCGAGAATGTTTTATGCCCGTTTTCATGCGGTGAACATGTTTTTCATAATGAGTTCGGCGAAGGAACGGTGACAAATGTGACAAAAGAAAATATTGCCCGCCTGACGTCACTTGGGGTAGACTATATTTCCAGCGGAGCATTGACACACTCTGCACCAATTTTAGATATTTCCTTAAAGAACCTTCATGTAGTATAATAGAACCAGTGATGCAAAAACAGGAGGTGAAGGTTTGTGAATGGTTCGCAGAGAAGAGAGCAGATTGTTCGTCAGATACAGGAGAGTAAGGAACCTGTGTCAGGAAAAAAGCTGGCGGAACTTTATGGTGTGAGCCGGCAGGTGATCGTGCAGGATATTGCGCTGATCCGCACAGCAGGTTATGATATTATCTCAACGAACAGAGGATATATACTGAATACGCAAAAAGCAATCAGCCGTGTGTTTAAGGTGCAGCATACTGATGAGCAGACGGAGGAGGAGTTGTATGAGATTGTGGATTTGGGA
>USAP01000110.1 GCA_900552775.1 uncultured Eubacteriales bacterium
AAAAGGGTTATTTCCGAGGCAGTGAAGCTTGTTTTAAACTCCGTCTCCTGCAATTGTGCATAAACCAGTTCGTCGAATTCAACACTCCGTCCGAGAGTTATATGCGGAACAAAGCGTCTGTATTCGCGTGCAAACCCGTTATCAGCCAATGCGGTTTGAAGCGACTCATGCAAAATTGCCAATTCGCCTGTATTTCCGCCGACCTCGATAAAAGCCGTGCGGCTGCCGCTCCTTTCAAAACTCGAAAACCCGGCAGGATGCAGTTCAAACGGACGAATTCCGCGCACGGCAGATTGCATTGCTTTCACCGCGCCGGCAAGATCGTTGCTTTCGCCTATAAAATGCAATGTTATATGCAGGTTATTTTCCAGAACAAATCTGCCTCCGCTCGAAAGCATCTTAAGCTCTTTGAGCGCAGCACCGACTTCGTTTCTGACAGCTTTGGGCAGTTCAACGGCAATAAACAGACGCATGGCATTTACCCTACTTTAAATCATAGATTTTATTATACTTTTCTGTGAGATATTCAATGTAATAATCTGCATTGAATTCCTCTCCGCAGGCATTCTCGATCAGCTGCGCTGGGGTCAGCAGCATTCCGTATTTATGTATTTTTTCAGTCAGCCATGCGGTAACTTCGTCGATCCTGTTTTCCGAAACAAGTTTATCAATATCAATATCCTGTTTCATTTTGTGAAGGAATTGCGCTCCGTAAGCAGAACCGAGGGAATAACTCGGGAAATAGCCCAGCGCACCGCCGCTCCAATGAGAATCCTGAAGGCAGCCCATGCTGTCGCAGGGAACATCGATTCCGAGATATTCCTTATACAATCTGTTCCATTCATTCGGCAGATCCTTAGTTGAAAGCGAACCGTCCATAAGCCTTTTTTCAATTTCATATCGTACCATTATATGCATTGAATAAGTCAGTTCATCCGCCTCGGTCCTGATAAGAGAGGGCTCGGCCTTGTTTACGGCGAGATAGAAATCATGCGCGGTAACATTTTCAAACTGCTCGGGGAAAAGCTCTTTAATTTTCGGGAAAATCAAAGAAATAAACGCTTCACTCCTGCCGATGATGTTTTCATAAAAGCGGGACTGAGATTCGTGAATGCCCATTGAAGCTCCGCCTGCCATCGTTGTTCCGATAAGATCATCGCCGGTGTTCAGCTCATAGATCGCATGTCCGCCCTCATGTATCACCGAATACATGCTGCTTGCGACCATATTTTCATAATAATGCGTGGTAATTCGAACGTCATGCTTGTTGAATTCGGTTGTAAACGGATGCTCCGTTTCCCCGATTGAACAATCGTCGCGGTTAATTTTCATAACGTCCATTATATAATCCGACAGTTTTCGCTGCGTTTCGATCGGGCAGGACTTTTCAAGGAACGAAGTATTGATAACTTCACCTTTTTCACAAATTGCATGAATCAACGGAACAAGTGCGCTGCGGAGCTTTTCAAAATATACATCAAGCATTTTTTTCGACGCACCGCGCTCAAATTCGTTAAGCCAGTAATCATATGCATCCGTTTCCGGTGAGACATATGCCGCTATTTTTCTGTTGTATTCGACAATTTGCGCAAGATACGGTTCAAAAACGGAATAATTGTCCGTATTTTTTGCTTCAACCCAAGCATTATGGGCTTCTGTCAGGAGCACCTGGAACGCGGTGTATTCGTCCATGGGGATTTTGCGCATTTGATTAAGCTCGCGCGCTTTTTCCTCGACTTCACGGCGAGTTATAAAGTCCAATTTATCAAGATTTGACATCATGGTGTTTATAACTTCAAACTGCTCCTCATTTACGGTCAGTTTGTAGATAATTTCACTTAAGACGCCGTAAGTTCTGCCGAGGCCTTCCGCCGAATTTTTCGGTGCAGCCGTTTCGGAATCATAGCTCAGAACACCCATCGCATGGCTGTAGGCTGCCATGGTTTCTGTGTTTTTCTTAAATAATTCCTTTGCCTTTTCAAATTCCATATTTTTCTCCTTTTGGGTTGTTCGTTTTATTTTTACGCTCCCGTAAAAAGTCTTACGGGAAGAATCATGTAATAGAATGCTTCGCCCTCGACCGGAACGATTACGCAGGGCGTAACGGCGTTGTTCATGTTCAGGTAAACGCATTCGTCGTCAAGAACGCGCATTACATCCTGAATATAAGTTGCGTTGAACGCAATTTCCAGATCCTTTCCGACAAGTTGAATTTCAATCTCGTCGTTTATATTTCCCTTTTCACTGTTTGCCGTTATGGTGAGGGTGTTGTTTGCAAACATCAGCTTGATGCGGTTCGATTTCGATTCGCGCGCCATGAGCAGAGCGCGCTCGGTGCTGTTTTTCAACTCTTCGCAATTGATCAAAACTCTTGTTGCAAAGTTTTTGGGCAGAATGCCCTTATAATTTACATATTCGCCGTCCAGAAGGCGCGAAATGACCTTTGTTCCGCCGAAATCGATTTTTATATGCGTGCTTGAAAAAATAAGCTTAACTTCCGAATCGTCGGAAGAAAGAACGGCGGCAATTTCCTGCATTGCGCGTTTGGGAATTACGACGGATTTTTTGCCGGTGCAGTTATTGATTTTTTCTTTTCTCATTGCAATGCGGAAGCCGTCTAGTGCAACCATTACAAGCGTGTTGTCGCTGTCGAATTCAAGGCAGACGCCGTTGAGGATCGCCTTTGTTTCATCATTGGAAACCGAAAATATGACCTGTTTTATCATGCTCTTCAGCTTGTTTTGAGGTATATCCGCCGAAAACTCATCGTCAACGCGCATCATTTCGGGGTATTCATCCGCATTTTGAATCTGTATTGAAGACTTGACCCTGCGCGAGCGAATGTTCATTGTGTTCCCGTCGCTTTCGAAATCGATTGTGTCACCGCTGAATTTCTTTACAAGATCGGAAAACAGCTTGCCCGGAAGGACCGCGCTGCCATCATCGTCGATAATTGCGGGAATTTCGGTTTCAATTTGGAGTGACAGATCCGTGCATTTTATGAACAGAGTGTCATTCGCTGCATACATATATATGCCCTCAAGGATCGGAAGTGTTGCGTTTGAGGGCATTGCCTTCGTAACGACGGAAACCGCCTCGTTGAGTTCTCTTGTGTTTACGCTGAAGCGCATGGGTGCATCTCCTTTGCTGTTGTTTATTACTAAGGTAGCGGCGGCAGTAGTAGTGCGGAAACTGCGGATAAGTCATGTTTTGCCTTTGCTGTCAAATAAAAACAGTGTTTATAAAAGGCGCAAAACTCTGTTGATAAATCCGGCTGTTATTAACAGTTTCCGTGTTGTTCGCATTATCCTCAGCAAATTAATTCTTTTCCTTGTGGAAAAAGCGGATAACAAGGAAAAAAATCCCTGTTTGTTCTGCCGCTTTTTGATACGGTAAAAAAACACCGTGAAAGCTGTTTTTGAAAAACAAAACCGTTCTGCATAATACAGATCCGTGAGGCTTAAGCCTTCGCCGATGTATACTCCGCCTGTATACATTATAAGGTAAAACGGCCTTGCGGTCAATACGGAAAACGGTCTTGCGGTCAATACGGACGGGGCAGAGAATTGATTCCGAAACAGCACGAAAAGTCGAAATTTTGCGACTGATATTGACAAATGACAGCAACTTGCGTTATTATACAATCGAGTATTCATATCCGCAGATTGAGTTTGCGGGTGCGGGCTTGCTATACCCAAAGAATTTTGCACTGGTTTTTGACTGTACACAAAATTCATTGCAGGGTTTTTTGAGTAATTTCGGAGGAAATATAATGGACAGAATGTTTTTTATCGTTAACCCTGTGGCCGGAAGCGGTAAATGCAATGCTTTGTTTTCGGAATGTGAAACTATACTTCGCGAACGCGGCATTGAATACATCGTTAAAAAAACGGAGTACAAAGGACATGCGGTTAAAATTGCAGAGGAAGCGATAAAAAACGGAGAAAAGTTCATTATTGCGGCAGGCGGCGACGGAACAGTGAACGAAATTTCCTCCGTCATATGTCAAAACCCGAATGTTAAACTCGGAATCCTTCCTTTCGGAACAGGAAACGATCTTTCCGGAATGATGAATCTTCCGAGCGAACCTGAAGCGGCGATAGACCTGCTTCTGAGCGGAGAAGCAAAGTATATCGACATGGGCATTGCAAACGGAACAAAATTCACAAATGTCTGCGGAATCGGTTTCGATGTTGATGTTTTGATAAATACCGAGCGGCATAAAAAGGGCAGGAAGGGGATGCTTCCGTATTTTTTGGGCATTGTTGACTCGCTTTTTCATCGAAAAAAGGTACATGCCAAAATAAAAACAGACAGCATTCAATATGAAGGCGATATTATTATTTCGGTTGCCGGAAACGGAAAGCGTTTCGGCGGAGGAATGCTTGTGAATCCGGATGCGGAGGTTGACGACGGCCTGTTTGATCTTTGCATCGTGCGTTGGGTGAGCCTTTTTACCTTTTTGCGGCTTTTACCGCTTTTCATAAAAGGTAAACACAAAAACAAAGCTCCTGTCACTAATATTCGAACACAAAGCTTCACGATCGAAACGGACAGTGAATGTATTGTTGAGCTTGACGGTGAGCTTATTGAAAAAACGCCGTTGACTTGCAGCATTATAAAAAATGCATTAAGAGTGGTTCGACCGTGAAGCATGCAGCACAAAATGACGTGTCGCGACGGACACGGCGGTTGAAACTTATTTCCGATAAAGGAATTTTTCGGAAGACTTTTGCATAAAATCCAAGAATGGAGGTTTAACCGTGGACAAAACAAAAAAAACACAACACGGTGCAGCAAAAAAAAGAAAAGCCGCACACAGAGTTTTTGCGTTGTTGATTTCCGCGCTTGTTGTCATCGGCATTGCTTTTGCCGCTGTGCTGATAATTAAACGGATAAATACTGTTGCACGGAAAAAATCGCTCCCGATTCGTCCGGAAACCGAATATGCTTACACAGGCGACGGTTTTGTTTATATTGAAGGAAAGACGTTGAATTTTTACAGCGTAAAAAACGAAGACAAAAACTATTCAATGTCTGTTGAAGCTGATAATGTCAAACTCGTCGGAACGGATAAAATTAAAGTTATATACAACTCCTCTTCGATTCAAATTATCGGCACAAGGTTCGACAACATGTTGAACGGTGAATTAAAAAAGATAGTTTGCGGAGATAAATACGTTGCTGTTTACCTCAAAAACGAAAACGGAACGCACTCTTTGCGCGCTTTCAATTCGTCCGGAACGCAATGCTGGCAGCGGGATTTCAGCACGACTTGCATTACCGATTTCGGTTTTGAGAGTTCGGATTCTCCTGTTTTGTGGATGTCGGAGCTTTCAACAGTCGGAAATTCATTTTCAACGTCGATTTCGCTGTATGATTTAAGCCGTGAAAGCGTTATCGGAATTATTTCGGTTCAACAACAGATTGTTAAAAATGTTTTCATCACAAAAAAGAGTATTTTTGCATTCTGCACCGATTATTTGATTCGTTTTGACAGGGGGGCGAATGCAGAGGCATATCGCGTTCTCTGCTATGGATACGATTGCCTTTCCGCCGATTTGAGCGGCGGAAGAATGTATTTGCTTCTTGACAAAACTCCATTGGAAAACTCATCCGGCAGCAGCTCGGAAACAAAGGGGGTCGGTGAGTACAGAATCCTTTCGGTCAGCGAATCACGGCTTGCGGAGGAGGCGAGCTGCACGATCACAAAGCCCGAGAATGTTGTTTATGCCTGTATGATGCGGGACAGAATCTCGATTATCAAAAATAACCAAATTAATTTTTACGGTATTAACGGAAAACTGCAAAAATCATATTTCTTTGATTCGCCTGTTGACAGTGC
>USAP01000111.1 GCA_900552775.1 uncultured Eubacteriales bacterium
TCTTCATACGTTATAATTTCATCAAAATTCGACTCATCTGTTACAATGTTATTTGTCTTGGATTCGCTGAAGTCTATAACAAAAAATTTAGCTTTGTTTTCAACAGTGAATACGTCCGATGCACTTTCATTAATTCCGTCGGCATCCGTAGCAAGTGTGTTTGTAAGGTTAATTACATAACCTGAATCACTGTCTTTTGAAAGAACCGTACCGTAAATAAGTCTTGCAGTGGACGAACGCTCAACTCTAAGATCCGAATCGTAACATACATCTCTGAGTTTCTTTGCAAGCGTTACGGCATCATCTCCCGTAGCAGTAATCGGATCCAAAGCATTTTTGCCGCTTGTTTCTTCAAACAGAGAAGGCTTGCCGTCTTTGTTTTC
This sequence comes from uncultured Eubacteriales bacterium, assembly GCA_900552775.1. Classification (GTDB taxonomy): domain Bacteria; phylum Bacillota; class Clostridia; order UMGS1883; family UMGS1540; genus CALCLY01. The sequence continues at coordinate 384 of USAP01000111.1, forward strand.
AAGAATCATTTCAATCTGGTCTATAAACGAACCGTCTTTTGTGTATCTGAAAATTTCACCGGCAGATACATTTCCGTAAATAACATTTGATTTATCCGTTCTGAGTTCATTTATTGCGGCACCTGTTTTAAAGTTCCAGCCGTTCATCTTATCCTGAAGCTGTGTATTACCCGTGCTTGATTCAACCTGGCTTATATCCTTCGCGATAGCAATGTCGGAGTTATAGGTGAAGCCTGTTTCCGCTTTGCTTGCATAAACCACAACATATTGAGCAATCTTTGTGGAATTTAAGCTGTAACCCTCAACAAGGTAACTGAGAGTTGATGAGAAGTAGGACGAAGAGCTCTTCTTATACGCAGATTCATCACTTATATCCTCAGGAACTACAAGAACTATCGTAGAACTGTTAAGCCCCATTACCGTCTGCTTCTTGTCGTTTACAAATACGTTACCGGACTGGTAGGTATATCTGCCGTTCCACTTTGCAAGTGTGTCTGCCCAGTTACCGTCATATCTTGTGTCGTTCGCATTGGGATATGCAACAGACTGAACCATATCGTCGTTTGCAACCGTTACATTAGCAACAGGAGTATCAATGCTGTCGATAAGTCCTTTGCTGTTTAAAGTATACTTTATAAGCTGACCATACTTCGAAACAGTCTGGTTAAGACCTTCTATTTTGCTCTCAATTTCTGCAAGTTCTTTCTTTTTGGATTCGTCACCCTCAAGTTCTGCCTTTTTGGATTTAAGGTCTTCTATAGCCTGAACCTTCTGAGCGTTTGCCTGAGCAGCTGTCTCTTCAAGAGTATCAACCATTTTGTCATAGTCGTTTATTGTTGTTCCGTCTATATCAACGTTTGAAGCCAGCGTGTAAATCTGCGTGTGGTTTTTACCGGATATTCCGTAAAGCTTAATCTGAGCAACACCGTTAACGCCTTTTCCGCGGTCAGCTGTTATTACATAACCTGCGTATGTGCTTGCTTCATCTGATGAAGATGTCGTTTCAAGAGCCGCAATTTCACCGTTTTCGTCAAGATATACAGATACATTTGATCCTATTGTGATGGATGGCTTTTTGTCGTACTCAATATAATTATAAGCATAATTGTATCTCTTATCCTTAATGGAAACGTAGCTATCATCCAATTCGGTAACTTTGCCGGATACTTTATTCCTTGTTACAATAAGGTTAAACACATCTCCGTCTTTCGACTCATAGAGGTTTACGATATCATATTTGCTCAAAGTGAATGAACTTTCGGGATCTACTTCTTTGCCTTTATTGGTTATCTTAATAGACGTACCGCTTGTGGGAATAAGGATAGAATCGCTTGAATACAGAGAATAAATCTTCTTCTGTTTTGTAGCCGAATCCTTACCCATACTGCTTACAGCCATTACTTTGGAATCGTTTATAAATACGACATCGGGTTTCTTGTCACCGTCATTGCTTACAAAAACAAGACTGCCGGACTTAATATCAAAATCATCTTTTGAATAGCCGCTTCCCGCTCTTCCGAGGAATTTACCGTTATAAATAACGCTGACATCCGAACTCAATGTAAGTGTTGTCTTCTTTGAAGAAGAATCGGATTCCCAGAAGCTTACACTGTTGTCCGTAACAGTATCTATATCAGCTGCTTTTACGGTTGTAACAACGTTTCTGTTGCTCTTCTGTATAGATTTAAGATAGTCGTATTCGCCGGAATAATCATTATCCACATAAGCCTTTACATTATAGCCGAGGAATGAATACGGATCTACGCTTTCTTTTACCTTATATGTTTTTTCTTTATTTCCTGAAAGAATTGTTATAACTCTGAGCTTTCCTGTTGTTGTTCCGTCTGTTATGGATGTCTGCTCACATTTTGTAACAACACCGGTAATTTCCTTTGAACCCTGATATGTCTCCTGCGCCGTTTTACCGGACGAAGATGTTACAATGGTTCCTGTTGAAGTTTTTGTAACGTTGGCAACATCAGCATCAAGCGCATTGTTTATTAAAAGTGCAACGGTTCCTCTTGAAGCCGGGTCCTCCTGGCTGTTTACAGAAACTCCGTCCAAAACTCCCAGTTCTCCCGCCTGTGCAATATAGCCTGTGTACCAAGCCGCACCGGGGATCTGTCTTTCCTCCGCTGTCTGACCGTAATTTAACGCACAAACAATCATTTTAACCGCTTCTGCATAAGTTACGGGTTTGTCAGGTCCGAACGTACCGTCAGGATAGCCGAGAACAATTCCCTTATCAACCGCAAGTTTTACATATTTTTTGCTCCAGTGATTAGGTCCGTCTACATCGGAAAATCCTGTTGCAAGAGTCTCGGTTCCTATATCGCCGAGTCCCAGGAAAGTTGCGATAACTTTTGAAAACTCCGCACGGGTTATAGTGTTGTCGGGTCTGTATGTTTTATCTTCATACCCATCTATAATGCCGTTTGAGACGAGTCTCGTTACCGCTTTGCCCACTGCTGAATTCTGATCGATATCCGTAAGTTCAGACGCATCGATAGCAAAAACCGCAGTGCTTAAAGACAGTACCATTGCAGCAACCAAAATAAATGATAACAGCTGCTTAAATCTTTTCATACTTTTTTCCTCCTAAAAGTTTAATTTGACGCGAGTAATCCCGCGATTTATTAAGATAAGCTTATTATATCACCACAATAAGGGTAAAGTCAATAGCTTAATCTTTTTGTTAAGATAAATTTACATTGCACTTTTTCAGTTTAAAATACCCGAAGATTCCGATGACAACAAGAATAAGCGACAAAAGACTTGAAACTCTCAAACTTCCTATCATAAGACTGTCTGTCCGAAGAGTCTCAACAAAAGCGCGCTCAATACCGTACCAAATAAGGTAAAAGCAAGCGCTTCTGCCCTCAAAATATCCTTTTTTTCTTGTAGAATATATAAGTATAAACCCAAGCGCAAGCCACAAACTTTCATAAAGGAAAGTCGGGTGTGCAAGTGTTCCGTTTACAACCATTCGCCACGGTAAATTCGTCGGGATGCCATAAGCCTCACCGTTTACAAAATTCCCCCATCTGCCCACTGCCTGTCCTATCATAAATCCGTACGAAGCAAGATCAAGGTGCATAAGAATCGAAAGTTTATGTCTTTTACAGTATATTATAACAACCGCTGCCGCACCGATTACAGCGCCGTATATTGCTATTCCGCCTTCCCATATTTTAAATATATCCGAAAATTTATCAAATCCGTCCGGGTAAAACAAAACATAATATATACGTGCGCAAATAATTGAAACCGGGATACAATAAAGCAGCATATTATAGAGGTCGTCTTCTTTGCCGCCGAGTCTTTTATATTCCCTAAAACCCATTATGCATGCGAGCACAATTCCGGTAAGAATAATTATCGCATACCACCTTATTCCTCCCGACGGAATAGGCAGCGGTATTGCTATGGGGTTTATATGAAAATTAAGTCCGAGCCCGGGAAATTCAATATGATTCATTCTTTATTCCTCCCCGGAAGAAGAAACAACAGACAGTGTGCTTGCAGAGAAACCGTTTTTCAATGTCTTTTCGATCTCCTCTTTTGTAACACTCATCAAAAGATCTCCGTAATCAAAATAGTTTTCCCCATAAAATGCGGTTCCGGCATAAGATGAAGCGATGTTTTCTATATTGTTTAGGCCTTTAATAAATCTTCCGCAAAGACCCTTTTTTACTATTTCAATTTCGTTTTCATCAAGTCCTTCGGCCTTAACGCGGTTTATTTCAGCCTTTACAGCCTCATATACCTTTTTGGGCTCTTTGCTCTCTCCGTCAATTTCTACAAAAGCATATTCCTTGCCGTAATTATATGCGGCGCTCATTCCGAAAATCAGCCCTTCATCGTAAAGTTTTCCGTAAAGACGTGACATTTTGCCGAAAATCATTTCGCAAAGTACGCTGTACACGGCATCACATTTAAGTTTCGGTGCCTCAGGTTTTTCCTTAAAGCCGATACAAAACATAGGTGTTGCAACGCTCATTTTGCGTTCAACATATTCTTTCGCCACTTCATCGGGCTCTTTCGGAATAATTGTTTCTGCCTTTTTAAACTCCGTAACGGGCAAAATATCGTCAACCGCCTTAATTACAGTTTCGGCATCTGCATTTCCGGTTACGCAAAGTATCATATTTGCCGGGTGATAATATGAACCGTAACATGTATAAAGAGTTTCTTTTGTAATTTTTGCTATTTCATCACATGTTCCGGCTATATCTATATTTATGGGGTGTTCCTTGTAAAGTCCTCTCAGCATATTAAAGAAAACGCACCAGCCGGGATTATCATCGTACATCTTAATTTCCTGTCCGATTATTCCCTGTTCCTTTTGAACATTTTCATCCGTAAAATAAGGTTCAGCAACATATGACAAAAGGTGCCTTAAAGATTCTTCGTAATTTTCCGCTGCCGAAAAGAGATATGCGGTCATGTCAAAAGAAGTAAATGCGTTTGCCGAAGCACCGAGTTTTGCAAAACGGTCAAAAGCATTTCCGCCGTCTTTCTGTTCAAACATTTTATGTTCAAGAAAATGTGCCACCCCATCGGGAATCACAATGTCTTTTCCTTCAAGAACAAAATGCCTGTCAATTGAGCCGAAGTTTGTACAAAGCAAAGCATATGTTTTGTTAAATCCTTTTTTCGGAACAACCGCAATGCGCAGTCCGCTCTCGGCTGTATGGCATATAAGCTTTTCTCCTGTCTTTTCGTTAAGATACTCACGCATTACATTTCCTCCTCCAGCGCACAAAGGAAAAATACGGTTTCCTCTTTCATGAGACGTGCGCGTTCTATAATTTGTTCCCGATTTACCGATAAATATTTTTCTCTGAGTTCTTCAGGTGTAACAATTTCGTCATTCGAAAGTGCATTAACATAAAAGCCCAGCAGCAAATCCGGATCATCGGAAAGTTCGTCAACCGTATTTACAAGTCCGCGTACGGCATTATCAAATTCCGTGTCGGTAAAATTGCCTTTTTGCACATCGGCAAGCTGCATATTTATTGCCTCGACCGTTTTTTCATATTTATCAAAATCAATTCCAGCCTGGGCAAGCACCAGACCTTTATATTTATCAACATAAGAAGAAGCATAATAGCAAAGACTCATTTTTTCTCTTACAACGTTGAAAAGTTTAGAGCTTACTCCGCCTCCGAACACGGCGTTCAGATCGACCTCATCGTCCGTGGCATCTGCTGTCTCATCCCCGGGCAGTCATACAGTCGTAACATCCGTGTCACCCGTATTGTAGACAGTTTCCTCGAACACGCCCGCATCTGGTACTTCGGCAACAACCACCACCCGAAAGTATTCATGGGTTCCCCCGACTGGATGCGCCGCAACCTCTACCGGCGTATCGAAGCGGTCACCCCGATACTCGACCCCGACCTGCGTGCCAGCCTGATAGAAATGCTGAACATCCAACTGGC
>USAP01000112.1 GCA_900552775.1 uncultured Eubacteriales bacterium
GCGGCAAGTGCGCAAGAACGATGGATATGACAGAGGACGAGCGCGAGATGCTTAGCGATGTTTCGCTTCTGACGCTGAAGCCCGTGATTTATGCGGCAAACGTAGCGGAGGACGACTATTCAAAGCCTGAGGGTGAGAATGAATTTGTAAATAAAATCCGCGAATTTGCGGCAACCGAAAATTCGGAAGTGATGGTAATTTCGGCAAGAATAGAAGAAGAAATTTCCGCGCTTGACAAGGATGAGAAGCAGGTGTTTTTAGAAGAACTCGGCGCAAGCGAGTCGGGGCTTGATAAGCTGATTCGCGCAAGCTACAAGCTTTTGGGGTTAATCAGCTATTTAACTGCGGGCAAGCCCGAGGTAAGAGCCTGGACGATTAAAGAGGGAACAAAGGCTCCGCAGGCGGCGGGTAAGATTCATACCGACTTTGAACGCGGATTTATCCGTGCCGAGGTAGTTGCATTTGATGATTTGATGGAATGCGGTTCTATGACGGCGGCAAAAGAAAAGGGGCTTGTAAGAAGTGAAGGCAAGGAATATGTTATGCAGGACGGAGACGTGGTTGTATTCAGATTTAATGTTTAAACTGTGCCGAGACACAGCGGCGAAACGGAGAGTATTATGTTTATAAAAGATATAGAAAAAAATAAGGATACTGTTTTGTCATTTGAAATTTTTCCGCCGAAACCGGATACGCCTTTTGAAAGCGTTACGGAAGCCGCGCGAAAGCTGGCATTAAAAAAGCCTGATTTTATAAGTGTTACATACGGTGCCGGCGGCTCTTCAAGAGATAATACCTTTGCATTGGCATCGTTTATTCAGGATGAACTTAATGTTACATCGCTTGCTCATCTTACATGCGTGGGAACGGCAAAAGAAACGCTCGGAGATATACTTTCCGAGCTTTCCGAAAGAAAAATTCAGAATATTCTGGCATTGCGCGGAGATTTCCCGCCGGGACAGGATGACATGTGTCTGGATTTTAAACATGCTTCGGATTTGATTTCCGAAATAAAAAAATTCGATGACTTTTGTGTTGGCGGAGCATGTTATCCCGAGGGGCATACGGAGAGCGACAATATTGTAACCGATATAGAAAATCTTAAATATAAAACTGCCGCGGGGGTTGATTTTCTTGTTTCGCAGCTGTATTTTGACAACGACGTTTTTTATAATTTTCTGTATCGTGCCGCAGCACGAGGCATTGAGGTTCCGGTCCATGCCGGGATAATGCCTGTTGTAAACAGAAATTCGGTTAAAAGAATGTGCCGTCTGTCGGGAGCAACACTCACGCCGAAATACAGAAATATGCTTGATAAGTATTATGACAAGCCGGAGTCTCTGCGCAAAGCGGGAATTGTTTACGCAAGCGAGCAGATAATAGATCTCGTTGCAAACGGAGTTTCGGGCATACACATTTACACTATGAACAAGCCCGATATTGCCGAGGAAATTATGTACAATCTGAAAGGAATTATTTAATGCTGATTTCGGATACACTTAGATTTATGGGAGCAGGCAGTGACTCGTCTCCCGAAACAATCGAACTTGCAGAAACTGCGATTGAAAAGGTACGAAGCGTTTCTACGCCCGTAAGCAGACTTACAGTCATTAATTCCGATAATAAAGAGCTTTTGCGCGGCGCAGACATTGAAAAACACCTTTGCGGCTGCTCAAAAGCTTTCGTTTTAATCGCAACTTTGGGTCCCGGTGTTGATTTGCTGATTCGCAAAACACAGCTTCAGAGCATGCGTGAAGCTGTGGCTGTTGATGCGGCGGCTTCGGCATGTCTTGAAGAATACTGCGATGAAATTTGCGCAAAACTTGCCGAAAGCAATTCGATTACAATGCGTTTTTCTCCGGGATACGGAGATTATCCGATAGAAGTGCAGCCGCAGCTGCTGGCCTTTTGCGGCGCAGAGAAAATAGGACTTACATGCAGCGGTTATATGATGATTCCGACAAAATCGGTATCGGCAATAATAGGTATAAAGGATGAAAACTATGAGGAACTTAATCGGTAAAAAAATGCTTTTTATTGACGGGGGGCTCGGCACTATGATTGGTAAAACAGATATGCTGCCCGAGATTTTGAATATCAAAGAACCCGAAAGAATAAAAAAAATTCACACGGCATACCTTCAAAGCGGTGCCGATATAATAACGTCAAACACATTCGGTGCCAACAGGTTTAAGCTGCAGAATTATTCCGTTTCCGAAATTGTTGAAGCGGCAATGCGGAATGCGCGCGAATGTGCGGAAAAATTCGGACGCGGTTTTGTTACGCTGGACGTAGGGCCGCTCGGAGCGCTTTTAAAGCCTATGGGAACTGTGGATTTTGAAGATGCCTATTCCGCTTTTGCTGAAACTGTTACGGCAGGACAAAAATATGCCGATATGATTTCTCTTGAAACATTTACGGATATTTATGAACTTAAAGCGGCGGTTCTCGCCGCAAAAGAATGCAGCTCATTGCCCGTTTTGGCGTCTGTAAGCCTCGACAAAGACGGGAAAATGCTCTGCGGCGCCGATATTATGTCGGTTGTTGCTATGCTTGAAGGCTTAAGAGTTGATGTAATAGGCCTCAACTGCGGTTTCGGTCCCGATAAATATAAGCCTATATTTGAGAAGCTCCAAAAAATTTCGAGTACGCCCATTGCCATTGTTCCGAATGCCGGACTGCCGCGCTTTGTAAACGGCGAAACGGTTTTTGATTTGGATGCGGAGGCTTTTTCCAATATTATGCGTGAATTTGCCGAAAGGGGAGCTCAACTTCTCGGCGGCTGCTGCGGTACGACGCCGGAACATATTCGGCTGACGAGAGAAAAATGCAGCGGAGTTAAAATGAAATTGCCCGAAAATAAGAATATTACGTTCGTATCAAGCTTCGGGGCTGGGGTCGAAATCGGCAAAAGACCGATTGTAATAGGAGAGAGGATTAACCCGACGGGAAAGAAAAAACTTAAAGAAGCTTTGAGAAATAACGATATTGAATATATATTAAAAGAGGGTATTTCTCAGCAGGAGAACGGCGCTGATGTGCTGGACGTTAATGTCGGACTGCCGGAAATAGACGAAACGGCAATGATGAAAAAAGCCGTTTTTGAACTTCAGAGTATTTTGAGCATACCGCTTCAGATTGACAGCAGCTCGCCCGAAGCGCTGGAAGCCGCTATGCGTATTTATAACGGAAAGCCCATGATAAACTCCGTTAACGGCAAAAAAGAATCTATGGATGCAGTTTTTCCGCTTGTGCAAAAATACGGAGGTGTTTTGGTCGGACTTACGCTTGATGAGGACGGAATACCCGAAAAAGCCGAAGGCAGATTTAAAATTGCCGAAAAAATTATAAACGAAGCGGCAAAGTACGGAATAGATAAAAAAGATATTATTATAGATCCGCTGACGCTTACCGTCTCGTCAGAGCCTTCCGCACCGCGCGAAACTTTGCGCGCCGTAAATATGATACACGAAAAGCTTCACGCTCACACGGTTTTGGGTGTTTCAAATGTTTCGTTCGGACTTCCGGAACGCCCGACAGCAAATACGGCATTTTTAACAATGGCAATGCATTCAGGACTTTCGGCGGCTATTATGAATCCTTTATCTTCTCAAATGATGGGTGCCGTTGCGGCATTTAACGCGTTGATGGGATTTGATGAAGACTGCAGAAATTATATAGAAAGGTTCAGCGAAACCGAAAAAAACGAAAAAGCTGCGTTTACAGAGCTTTCTCTTCGCGATATTATAGAGCTGGGTCTTAAAAGCGCGGCATATGACAAAACTCTTGAAATGCTTAAAAATACAGACGGACTTGAGATTATAAACGAGCACATAATTCCGGCTCTTGATGCGGTAGGAAAAGGATTTGAAGAAAAGAAAATTTATCTTCCGAGTCTCCTCTCATCTGCGGAAACGGCAAAAAATGCATTTGCCGCAATTTCCGATTCATCAAAGGAGACAAAAAGCGGAGAAGATAAAATTCTGCTTGCCACCGTTCACGGCGATATTCACGATATAGGAAAAAATATTGTGAAGCTTTTGCTTCAGAATTACGGTTTTGATGTTGTGGATCTCGGAAAAGATGTGGAAAGCGAAAAGATTGTTGAATGTGCCGTCCGCGAAAACATACATCTTATAGGACTTTCAGCGCTTATGACTACAACCGTTTCTTCTATGGAGGAAACAATAAAAGCACTGAGAGAAACGGGCAAAGATTTTAAAATTGTTGTGGGCGGTGCCGTGCTCACGCGCGAGTACGCCGATATGATAGGCGCTGATTGCTACGCGCCCGACGCGCTTGCAACCGTAAATTATGCAAAAAAAATATTCGGCAGAAATTAGTAATTAAAAAGAGTGCGGGAAGCTTTTAAAAAGTATATCCGCGCTCTCAACTTTATTTTGCAATTAATTTTCAAACAGAAAACGCAGCGATTTTTCAGTTTCTGTGATATGATTTTCTGAAATTTTCAAAAAATATTAGATTTACCCTTGACAAAATTCCTCTTAATATAAAATATTCACAAAAATCAACCCGCATTTCAATTGAATTTATACATATGCCGGCGCGTCGAAGCTTGACACAGCGGATTATTTATGGTAGACTTTTATATAAACGAATAATAGCTTCGAATTTTACATACTGGAGATACTGATGAATTATAACAAAGCGCGCAAAAGCAGTACAATTGTTTTTATATTTTTATGGGTTACTTATTGCTTGACAACCATGTCAAAAATGGCGTTTTCTTCGGCAATGCCGTCAATAATAAACGATGGCTTGCTGACAAAAAGTCAGGCGGGCGCAATTTCTTCGGTATATTGGGTTGTTTATACCCTCGGTCAGGTTTGCGGTGGTTTTATTGCAGATAAATTTAAGCCGGAAAAGCTTATTATTTTGGGTATTTTCGGAACAGCTTCCGTTTGTGCCGTTTTTCCGTTTGTCGGCGGATTTATACCAATGCTTGTTGTCTGGGGCTTGTTCGGCTTTATTCAGTTTGGTCTGTGGCCTGCAACGGTGGTCATTTTATCAAAGGGTATTTTAAAAGAGCATATGGAAAAAGCGCATCATTATATTACGTTCCCGTATTGTGTCGGCACGGCGCTCAGTTATGCATTTGCGTCGGCTCTTTCGAAATTCGGCTGGCAAACTTTGTTTATTGTGAATGCCGCTATAGAGCTTGTCCTTGCAATTCTTTTTATTATTGCATATTTGCGTCACGGAAAGCCTCTTTATGAATATATTGACAAATATGATTTTCGTGAGGTTGTTTCGGGCAAGGCACCCAAGAGTGATATTAAAAACATTGGTCATTTTCTGAAAAACGGTCTGGCTGTCATGATAATGATTTCACTTGTAAGAGCCACTTTAAGCACCGGATTAACCACATGGGTTCCCACAATGCTTATAGAAACAAAAGGCGTTGCAACAACACTTTCGCTGATTTTCACAATACTTGTTTTAATATCAAATTTTTTCGGCATTTATCCCGCAGAAAAGATTCTGTCTTATAATAAGGGAAATGAAATGAAAACGCTCGCGGCTATGTATGCCGTTGCATTTCCGTTTATTTCGTTACTTCTGCTTCGTGATTTTATTCCCGTTGCCGTGATAGTAATTATGCTTATGATTGTTACAACTATTTCATATTCCTGCGGAAGCGTTATATTAAGTCAAAGTGTTTCATACAGATATACAAAGTATAATTTTACAGGAACATCAGCGGGACTGATAAATGCCGGGGCTGCTTTGGGAAATGTTATTTCCATCTTCGGATACGGTGTGCTCATTGACAGCGTAGGGTGGACGAAAACAATAATTATC
>USAP01000113.1 GCA_900552775.1 uncultured Eubacteriales bacterium
CCTCGCCCGTTGAGTAAAGCCTGCCACGACGCTTCTTGACATCGAAACGCTCGAGCACCGGGTGGGAGGAGGCGGGCGTCAGGGTAGACTCGGGACCTCCGGCAACTGCGCAGAAGACCCCTCCTTGCCTGTATAATAAAGCCTATAAAACAGATAGGTAAACTAAATTTAATTGTTTTTTTAGCCGGCACGCTCGGCGGAAGGGAGTTCATTATGAAAGTATATGAAAAAGCAACCGATTTAATAGGAAGCACACCGCTTCTGAAACTTACAAACTACATAAAGGCTGAAGGTCTTGAGGCTGATATTCTGGCAAAGCTTGAATATTTCAATCCTGCCGGAAGCGTAAAAGACAGAGTTGCGCTTGCCATGATTGACGAGGCGGAAAAAAGCGGAAAGCTTCGCCCGGGCTCGGTTATAATAGAACCCACAAGCGGCAACACCGGCATAGGCTTGGCGTCCGTTGCGGCGGCAAGAGGATATAAAATTATCCTCACAATGCCCGAGACCATGAGCGTTGAGCGCCGCAATCTTTTAAAGGCGTACGGCGCACAAATCGTGCTGACTGAGGGCGCAAAGGGCATGAAAGGCGCAATTGCAAAGGCTGAGGAGCTTCTTTCCGAAACTCCGGGCGGATTTATCCCGAGCCAGTTTACAAACCCCGCAAACCCCGAAGCGCACAGAAAAACAACCGGCCCCGAAATCTGGAACGATACGGACGGAAAAGTTGATATTTTCGTTGCCGGCGTAGGTACGGGCGGCACGGTTACGGGCGTGGGCGAATATTTAAAATCCAAAAACCCGAATGTTAAGGTTGTTGCAGTGGAGCCCGCAACATCGCCCGTTCTTTCAAAGGGCGTTGCAGGTCCTCACAAAATACAGGGCATAGGCGCAGGCTTTGTTCCCGAAACGCTCAACACCAAGATTTACGATGAGGTTATAGCCGTTCAGAACGAAGACGCTTTCAAAACCGGAAAAGAAATTGCAAGACGCGAGGGCGTTTTGGTCGGCATTTCGTCGGGAGCTGCGGTATTTGCGGCGGCAGAACTTGCAAGAAGACCCGAAAACCGCGGAAAAGTTATTGTAGCTTTACTGCCCGACACCGGAGACAGATATCTCTCAACACCGATGTTTGAAGACTGATGAGGTGAAATAATGAAAATTTCAACAAAAGGCCGCTATGCAATCCGCATGATGCTTGACCTTGCCATGCATGCCGAGGAGGAATACATTCCTTTAAACGACATCGCGGAGCGGCAGGGTATTTCAAAAAAATATCTGGAGCAGATTGTGCCTGTTTTAAACAGTGCCGGTTTTCTCAAAACCAACAGAGGCTACCGCGGCGGCTATATGCTCAGAAAGGCGCCGGAGTGTTACACCGCCGGCGAAATTCTCCGATGTACCGAGGGCAGCCTTGCCCCGGTGCTGTGTGCGGAGCAGTCTCCGCCCGACTGTCCGCGTGCGCAGGGTTGTATGACGCTGCCGCTGTGGCGCGGACTTTATAAGGCGGTGGAGGATTATCTTGATTCGGTTACGCTGCGCGATTTGATTGAGGAGTGTACAGAGCGCGGAGCAAACGACTACGTAATATAGGACTTTGTAAAAATGCACAGATCGCATAAAGCAAAAAGAATAAACAAAAATGTTTTTTTAGAGTGTATATCGAAGATGGCAGAAAGATGTTGAAATTCGCACAGCAAATTTCTGCATCTTATTTGCTTTATGCTATGAACAAACTTCGCCTCTCGGCGTACCTTTGTACGCCTTCGGGTAACCCCAAGCTTTGCTTGGGCTCAGTTTGTCCATTCTGCGCTATTTTTCCAAAGCCCGGCGGCCGCTCACACTTGTTCGCTCCTAAAACGACAGCAAGCAGTCGTTTTAAATTGCATTCGGCGCTCCGCTTACGAAATGCGTTGCATTTCTACCCTCATATAGGAATAAAAAGCCACGCACAGGTCGCGGCTTTTTATGAATTTAAACCGCTTTCCCCAAAATAACCGCGAAAAGTTGGTAGTGCCGCGAAGGCGTTATGTGCACATTTTGGGGCACATAGCCGAAGCAAACGTGACTTTTCGCGGAAAAGGAGGGACAGCGGAGCATGTGACTGATTTTGTATTCAAAATCGGAACGAAGCGCAGCTTGTTCCGACGCCGTAGGGGCGACCCTATGTGGTCGCCCGTTTATTGTCCCTATGCGGTCGCTCGCCGTTACATATTGCTCAATTCATTCGCCTTAGCCTCATAATACGCATCGATGGTGGAAGGTGCGTTAAAAAGCGCGGCAAGAATATATTTTTTTATATTGCGGATATGAGCCGTGTTTTCGCTCATGCAGTCAAGAACATAGAGAACATGCCCGTCATGAAGCTTTAAAAGGCGCGATTTTACAAGGTCTGCGGGATAGCTTTCCGCGGAAATCACAATGCTTTCGCGCTTTGAACAGAGCGTCCGGCAAAGCAGGTCGCAAATGCCGTCAATTTTGGGAATCTCGTGTTTGCGCCGCAGGCAAAGCGTTTCGTAGCTTATGTTCTTTTTTATGAGCTTTAAGTATGCGCGGTACTCATCAAGTCCTATCGTTTCATAAGAACCGATTCGATAAGTATTTGATACATCTTTATTTTGTATGTCTTTATTTATTATTTCTTTATTTAATTGCTGCGGATTTTCCGCTTTTGGTTTTGCCGCTTTCGGGTTTTCCTTCACGAGTTTTTCAAAAACAGGAGTTTCCGAAACGGTGTAGCGCGACGAGGTGACGCGCCCTTTTTCGTTTCTGACGCGCTCGCGCATAATATAGCCGCAGGATTCAAGCTCCTTTAAGGCGGAGTGCACGCTGTCTTTGCCTTCTTTGCATATTGCGGTGAGCCCCGCTTCGGAAAACTCCCAGCCCGGAGGGAGCGAAAGCATGAGACTTAAAATGCCTTTTGCCTTAAGAGAAAGATTTTTGTCTCTCAGAAAAGTATTGTCCAAAACGGTGAAACCGTGTGTTTTTTCGGTTTTTAAAACAGGCATTATAAACTCCTTTCTTTATATCGCTCGCCCGGCTCGCTCTTCGAAGGGCTGCAAGTATGCCCTTCGAGTTCACCATTCGTTGCTTACGAAATGCGTTGCATTTCTACCCTCATATCGTCGGAACGAAGCGCAGCTTGTCCCGACGCCGTAGGGGCGCCCCCCAGTGTTCGCCCGTTTTGTGCTCCGCTCCTCATACTTTCAAAATACTTGAAATTTTAATCTCCGCTCTCCACTTCATCGGCGTATCTGCCGCGCCGCGCACCGTGAGCTTATTTGACTGCACATCTTTAAAGGCGAGTTTTGCGTCAATGGTTGCGGCGGTGTCCGTGCTTCTTGTAAACTTGGTAAACTCCATATTGTTTCCCGACGCGTCTTTATACCAAATCTGGCGCATTGAGTTTAATGCAAAAGCCCATGTATCAAGATAGAATCTTGCTAAGCTATTGCCGTTTATTTTGTTGACGCCGTCCGTGTCCGCCGCGTACTGGGCGCACATAATATTGACTTCGGCGCGCGCAACAATTCCGCGCGGCACGGTGAGCCTGCCGTCCTCGTCCAAAAATCCGCCTGTCTTGCTCTGCGGAAGCGCGGGATCGCCCAAAAGCTCAACATACGTTGTGCCGTCCGTAGTTTCGCCCGTCATAACGATTGTGTAGCCCAAAACGTCGCGCAAATCGGTTATGCTGTCTATGCTGTGCTGATTTGCCGTGTCGCGGTTTTGAAGTTCGTTGTGCAAAAGCGTGCCCTGACCTGCATTAAGCTGCATCGAAAGAATCTGATCTTTTACACTTTTGCCGCTTGAAGAATCGTAGACAATGTCGGAGGCGGAATGTTTTGACGCGGTGCCGGCAACGTGCGAGTCAAACTCGGTTTTTGATGCCTGCCTTGTGTTGTCAACATTTCCGAGACCCACTTGCGATTTTGTGACGCCGTGGGGATTTGCCTTGTTGCCCGTGTGAGAATCAAACTCGGTTTTTGATGCCTGTTTAGCGTTGTCAACATTTCCGAGACCCACTTGTGATTTTGTAACGCCGTGGGGATTTTCGGAGTTTTCCATGTGCGATGTGATGTTTGGGGTTATCTCAAGGAAGCTTTCTACCGCGCTGTCTAAAATTTCGGAAATTTTTGCCATAATATCATCCTTTCTTTATTCCTTCCCTATTTGTAAATATATCACACAGTTGTAATGTCAAACAATGGCTAAAGGGGATCTCGCATGGCTCGCTCCTAAAACGACAGCAAGCAGTCGTTTTAAATTGCATTCGGCGCGTTGCTTACGAAATGCGTTGCATTTCTACCCTCATATAGGAATAAAAAGCCACGTACACGCCGCGGCTTTTTATGATTTTAAGCCTTTTCCGCTCTCCATAAATACCGTGAAAAGTTGGTAGTGCCGCGAAGGCGTTATGTGTGCGTTTACAAACACATAGCATTCGCAAACGTGACTTTTCGCGGAAAAGGAGGAACAGCGGAGCGTGTGACTGATTTTCATTCCGAAAATCGGAACGGAGCGCAGCTTGTCCCGACGCCGTAGGGGCGACCCTATGTGGTCGCCCGTTTATGTTCCGCAATATAAAAAGAGAAAAAAACATCGCCTTCGGGTAACCCCAAGCTTTGCTTGGGCTCAGTTTGTCCGTTCTGCACTATTTTTCCGAAGCCCGGCGGTCGCTCGCACGGCTCACTCTCAAACGCAAATGCAAAAAGCGGTGCAGCAAATATTGCTGCACCGCTTTTTATGCACTTCTTTTATAATGCCGCCAAAATTTCATCGGCAATATTTTTCATTCCCAAAACGGTGGGGTGACCGTTATCTTTATCTATTTTCGTAAGAACAATATTTTGTATGGAATAATGCGCGCAGATTTCGGACATAACGGACGATATTTCCTCTTTAAGATCTGTATTTGTTATGTTTATGATGCGCGCCTTCGGGCATGTTTTCTTTAAAGTTTCAAAAAGCTCGCAAAGGGCGGGGGAGAAGCTTTTTAAATCTTCATCTGTCCGTCCGGAATATTTAGGCTTGCCTATGGGTGAATCCGCCCAGGAGTCGTTTGTGCCGCCGAAAACAAATATTGTGTCTATATCGGAGGGTTTATATTCGCCGGTGTCAAGCCAGTCTGCAATGCGGCCGACAAATGACGTGTCGGGGCAATATTTCCCTTCATATGTAATATTGCAAACGGTGGTGCCGGAATAGCTGCAATTTTTGAGAAGATGCGAATTGGTTTCGTTTATAACATGCATCCACCACGTTTCTTCCGCGGTTTTCAAGCTGTCGCGCTGTTCTGCGGAAGGGTAATACGTATCAAAATTTTCAGGTATCACGCCTTCAAATGTGGAGTAACTGTCTCCGAGGATAAAAACATTTCCTAAAGATTTCATGAAGATCATTCCTTTTTGTAAATTTGCGTGATTAATTCTATCATAGGGCAGAGTGATTGTCTGAATTGAACCAGCTGCTTCTTCCAATCATTCCGTTAGAACCAGTTACCGAGGAGATGGTTTCAGAAGTTAAGAATAATAAAGAACTGAAGCATCTGCTGAAGGAGAAGGCTGTGAAGTTGTATGAGGCAAAAGAGACAGAGTTCCCTGAACCGGAACAGTTCCGTGAGTTAGAGCGAGTTGTCTTATTGAAAGTGATTGACCAAAAATGGATGGATCACATTGATGATATGGATCAGCTTCGTCAGGGTATCGGACTTCAGGCATATGGACAGAGAGATCCGCTTGTTGAGTACAAGATGGCAGGATTCGATATG
>USAP01000114.1 GCA_900552775.1 uncultured Eubacteriales bacterium
AAGAGGGAACATATTACAAACCGTATAATCCGTATAAGGATGTTCCGCCTATTTATTATTACGGTTCTTCAATAACGCAGGGAGGATGCGCGTCACGTCCCGGAAATAATTATCCGGCTGTGATTTCCGGAAAAAACAATATAGATTTTGTATGCCTCGGCTTTTCGGGAAACGCATTTGGAGAACCGGAGATGGCGGAATACATAGCAAACCGCGAAATGTCTGTATTTGTAATGGATTTAGATCATAATTTTTCCGATGTGAAAATGATTCGTGAAAGACATTATCCGTTCTATAAAATCATAAGAGAAAAGAATCCCGATTTACCTATAATTATGGTTACCGCTCCGGCTCCGGCTTGCTCTTATTGGAGATTTAAAGAAAGATATGAAGTTATACACGAAAATTATAAACGTGCCCGTGCAGAGGGTGACGACAACTTGTATTTTATAAACGGCATGCGTATGATGGACGGAGAGTATTGTGACATGATAACAGTTGACGGGTGTCACCCGAATGATTTTGGTTTTTACTGCATGGCGCGCGGCGTGCTTGAAGTTCTCAATAAAATTATTTAATCATTTTATAAAGAGTTTCGATGGCATCAGATATGCCGCCGACGCGGTCAATAAGTCCATATTTTACCGCGTCTTCCCCCAGGAGAATTGTGCCGACATCGTTTGTGAGTTCCCCGGTGTTCATAATAAGCTTTTCAAAATCGTCGCGTTTGATTTTTGAGTTACGCAGAACAAATTCCGTTACGCGCTCCTGCATGCGCTCAAGATACTGAAGAGTTTGCGGAACGCCTATAAATGTTCCGTTTAAGCGTATAGGATGCAGAGTCATGGTGGCGCTTGGGGCAATAAAAGAATATTTTGCCGATACCGCAAGCGGCACGCCTATACTGTGTCCCCCGCCCAAAACAAGCGATACGGCAGGCTTTTTCATACCGGAAATCATTTCCGAAATAGCAAGACCGGCCTCGACATCGCCGCCCATTGTATTTAAAATTACAAGCAGGGCGTCTATGTCGGGGCTTTCTTCAACCGTTGCGAGCAGCGGTATAATATGTTCGTATTTTGTTGTTTTATTTTGCGGCGGCAAAATAAGATGACCTTCAATTTGTCCGACAATTGTGAGACAATATATATTACCCTTTTCGGTTTTTATTTCCGCGGACGAGCTTTCGCGAATTCTGTCCATTGCAAGACGTTCGTTTTCCGTATATTCATTTTCTTCCGAGTCAACCATGTTTACATGTTGCATTACAGACACCTCCGCATTTAGTTTTCCGAAAAAATGCGATAATATGCTTCGGAGCGTAAAAAAGTTGACATTTTAAATATGTTGATATATAATTAGAATGAAAATCTGTAAAGCGGTGATACTTAAAAACGGGTGATTAAATATGAAAGTTACATTAAATAAAAACAAAGATGTTGTAAAAACCGTAAAAGAAGGACTTGAACGCACAGGCGGTTACTGCCCCTGCAAGCTTGAAAGGACAGAGGCGAACAAATGTATGTGCGAAGAATTCAGAAAACAGATTGCAGACCCCGACTTTGAGGGGTATTGTCACTGTTATCTTTATTATAAATCCAAATAAACGCGGAAACGGGGTATATGCGTGAAAAAGCAGAATGATCAAAGCTTTTGCGGCGGACCTATTTTTAACATTACAACAAACTTGCTTTCCGATCCGATTGTATTCAAATGCAGCGGACTTATTTTTAACATTACAACAAACTTGCTTTCCGATCCGATTGTATTCAAAAAATTCAATCTTATGCAGATTGCCGACACTTTTCTTGACACCGGCGGAGAAATATATCCTCACCGGCAGGTGTGTACGGAACTCAGCTATATAATATCGGGAAAAGGTACGTTTGTTTCGGACGAGAAAAAATTTGAGGTTTCCGAGGGGGATGTGCATATTATTCCGAGCGGAAGTATGCATGCAATTACCGCGGACAGAAAATCTCCGCTCAGATATATGTGTATAGGTTTTGAAATAACGAGCTGTAATAGGAATTTACGTAATTTTTATTTGGACCCAAAACCTTATATGGTTAAAGATCCGGGATTTGTACGCTCTGCTTTAGAGCTGTTGTGTTCGGAAATCGGAGCGGGTGATGTGTTTTACGAAGAAATATATGAAGCTTGTATTATGCAAATATTGATTTATGCATACAGAAGTGCAAACGGTTGCAGAAAGGGACAGGTTCCTTTGTTCCCGAAGCGAAAAGATGTTTTTTTGCAGGACGCTTTTTTTGTGGCTGTAAAATACATAGATATGCATATACGCACAATTTCAAGGGTTTCCGAACTTTCGGAGGCACTTAACTACTCTCCCGAGTACCTTTCACGTATTTTCAGCGAAAAAACTGGTGATACACTTCAAAATTATATAAAAAGAAAGAAAGTAATAAGAAGCACCGAACTTTTGAAGTCTTCCAAAATGTCTGTTGAAGATATAGCTGAATATTTGGGGATGTCTTCATACAGAAGTTTTTCGCGTGTTTTCAAGAGATTTACGGGTGTTACGCCTACGCAATACAGACAAAAGCAAAGAGAGGAATAAACTTTGAAGAAATTCATATCAGTTGTTTTAACCGTTTTTTTGGTTTTCGGCACGGCATTTGCCGGAAATGAGACTGAAAGTACTGCGCGCTGGATTATAAATACCGTTTCGGACCCGACAGTTTCATATATAGGGGGCGAATGGACTGTAATAGGGCTTGCGCGCGGAGGTTTTGATGAGCGGGTTTTTTTTGAAAAATACTATCAAAATGCCGAACAGTACATATCTTCATGCGGCGGTGTGCTGCATGAAAAAAAATATACGGAGTATTCGCGCGTTGTCTTGGCAATGACGGCAATAGGAAAAAATCCCGAAAATATTGGCGGATATAATTTGCTGATGCCGCTTGCTGATTTTGAAAAAACCGTTTGGCAGGGCTTAAACGGCGCAGTGTGGGCGCTTATTGCGCTTGACAGTGGAAATTATGATATACCGATAAATACCGAAGCAAAAGTATTGGCAACGAGGGAGAAATACTTAAATACAATTCTGGAAGCACAAAATCCGGACGGGGGATGGGCAATTTCTTCCGGAGATTCGGACGCTGACATGACTGCTATGGCACTTGTTGCTTTGGCTCGGTATAAAGACAGTAAAACAAAAAAAGCTATTGATGACGGACTGATTTTTTTGTCTGCCGCACAGTGTGAAGACGGAGGTTTCGGTAACGGAACGTCAGAATCTGCCGAAAGCGCAGCACAGGTTTTAACGGCTTTGTCCACTCTCGGTATCCCGTATACCGATGTACGTTTTGTAAAAGACGGTAAAACCGTGTATTCGAATTTGCTTTCTTTTTTTGACGGAACCGCATTCAAGCACCTGCACAGCGATTTTTCACCCGATTTAATGGCAACCGAGCAATGTTTCTACGCGCTTTCCGCGCTTAAAAGATTTGAAGAAGGCAAAACGGCACTTTTTGATATGTCGGATGTATCGGTAAAATCAGATGCTGATGATTCTTTCGGGCTTCAGGGAAAAGACGAATCCGTTAAAAAAACAAAACGCGGAGAAGCAAAAGTTTTTTCGGATGTTTCGGGACACTATGCGCAGAAAGAAATAGAGGAACTTTCCGCAAGGGGAATAATAAACGGAAAAGGCAACGGAATATTTGACCCCGACGGCTGTATGACAAGAGCGGAATTTTCGGCAATTACGGTAAACGCACTCGGTTTGTCTTTCGGGGAATGCGATGTGTTTTCGGACGTTAATAAAGACTCGTGGTATTATCCTTACGTATCGGCGGCTTATTCAAAGAAAATCGTTGCCGGAGTTGCGGGAAACAGGTTTGCGCCGTTTGATCTTATAACGCGTGAGCAGGCTTCCGCCATGATAAGACGTGCGGCAAATCTGTGCGGACTGTTCGGACAGTATAATGAAGATTCCGTGAGAGATGCGCTGTCTGCTTTTTCGGATTATAAAAGTGTGAGTCCGTGGGCAGAGGAATCTCTTGCATTTTGCTTTGATAAAAAAATTATGCCGGATGATGAAGAGTTTATAAGACCTTCGGAGCCTGCAACAAGAGCGGAAATTGCGGTCATGGTATACAATTTGCTCGATAAATCTAATTTACTGAAAGATTAAAAAAATGGAATTTATAAAAAAACATAAAGCTTTAATAATAATTTTTGCATTGCTCATCTGCTGCTTGGCGCTTTCGTTTTTTTTCGCGGCGGACTATAAGACGACAGAAAAAATAAATGATACCGCCGAAACTCAAACTGCGGAGACAGTGCAGGATAATGCCAATGACAGCGAAACGGATTTGCAACAGAAAAATGATACAGAGGAAGAATCGGCTGAAAACGAAAAAAATATACCGGAAGATACCGATTTTTCGGCTGAAAACGGGATTGTCCGTGACGGACAAACAGCCGAAAGTGTTCCGGCTGAAACTTCCGTGCCGTTGCCGTCTGATATGCCGGCGCAGGTAAATGAAACACAGCCGGAAACAAAAAATGTTTGCACTTTATCAATAACATGTTATACCGCGCTTCGGGAAGGATCGGATCTTACAGAAGAAAAAAGAGCGATTCTACCGGACAGCGGAATAATTCTTGCGCCAACGGAAGTGGAATTTCACGAAGGGGAAAGTGTGTTTAATATATTGAGACGTGAGACGAAAAAAAATAAAATACATATGGAGTTTGTAAATACGCCCGTATACGGCACGGCATATATAGAAGGAATCGGAAATTTATATGAATTTGACTGCGGAGAACTTTCGGGGTGGATGTATAAGGTGAATGGTGTTTTCCCGTCCCGCGGAAGCTCAAATGTTAAGCTTAAGCCGGGCGATGTAATAGAGTGGGTGTACACTTGCGACCTCGGCGCGGATGTGGGCGGTTACTCGGGAGGACTGCAGAAAGATGAATAAATATAACCCGTGGGTTTCCTTTTTGTATTTCTTTTTTGTTATTGCGTTTTCGATGTTTTTTATGCATCCGCTTTGTTTGCTTCTAAGCTTTGCTGCGGCATTTATTCATTCGGTTTTATGCGGAGGGAAAAAAGCGCTGTTATTTAATCTTAAAGCAGTATTTCCTTTGATTGCCGCAGCAGCGGTTGCGAATCCGCTTATAAATCATGAAGGAACCCA
Organism: uncultured Eubacteriales bacterium; assembly: GCA_900552775.1. GTDB lineage: Bacteria > Bacillota > Clostridia > UMGS1883 > UMGS1540 > CALCLY01. Next base: position 5,175 of record USAP01000114.1, read on the forward strand.
TATTCTGACTTATTTCGGCGATGGAAATCCTCTGACATTGGAATCCGTAGCATACGGGATTGCCGCGGCGTTTATGATGGGAGCGGTAATTTGTCACTTTTCGTGTTTTAATAAAATCATGACGTCGGATAAGATCATGTATATTGTCGGGGGGATAATGCCGTCGATGTCACTTGTTTTTTCAATGACTCTGAGATTTGTGCCGAGATTTTCACGGCAACTTAAGAAACTACGCGATGCCGGAAAGGCTATGAATCCTGCCGCGCACAATAATATAGTGCGAAAAATACAAAACGGAATAGAAATTCTTTCGGCAATGATAACGTGGAGTCTTGAAAATGCCGTTGAAACGGCGGACAGTATGAAAAGCCGCGGATACGGAATAAAAAAGAGAACGGCATATTCAAACATGATTTTTACTCGGCAAGATGCGTTTGCGCTGCTTTTTATATTAGTGTTTGCGGGCATCGTTTTATACGCAGGCATTGTGGGGAAAATGAGCTTTCATTATTTTCCGTCAATT
>USAP01000115.1 GCA_900552775.1 uncultured Eubacteriales bacterium
AAAAATGCCGATGAAAAATTCAAAATCGAAACGCAGCATCTGAAACCCTTTAAATATGTGGAAAATGCTTTAAAAACAGCCTGCAAATATGCTGACATTGCCGTTATTTCATCTGCTTCATACGATTCTCTGAAAAAAAGCTGGAGAGAAGGCGGAATAATTCAATATGTTTCCCATATAATGGGACAGGAACAGGGGGCAAAAACAGAGCAGCTTAAAAAGCTTGCACAAAACAGTTATAATCCCGACAAAATACTCATGATAGGAGACGCCCCCGGCGATATTAAATCCGCAAAAGCCATCGGTGCATTATTCTATCCGATACTCACAAATCACGAAGAAAACTCGTGGAAAATGTTTTGCGATACAGCTTTTGAAAAGTTTATTGCGGGCGCTTATAAAGGGGACTTTGAAAACCGTCTCATATCGGATTTTAACAGCACGTTTGCAAAGTGAAATGTGCGGCACAGGAACACACCACAGCTTCTGTGCCGCACAAATCATTTAATTTAAAGTAACACGCACTTCTTTATCGGGTTTAAACATATTTGACGTTGTGTATTGAAACAGATTAACATCAAAATATCTCTGAAATTCCGGTTCTTTTTTATACATATATTTAACCATGTCAAGCCATTTTTTGTATGCTTCCCCATCTTCCTTTTTAGCTTTAAAATATACGCACTCCGCATATTTTTTCACAAATGTGCAATGCAGATTTATAAGCTGCCACGATACACTTATGCATCTTAAAACACCTGCGAAATTATCAGAGCATTTCTTTTCAAACTCTTCTGCGTCAAGCTGTATTTTTTTCATTTTACCACAAAGAATTTCAATTTCATCTTCCGTAAGATTCCATTTATTTTGAATCATATATTTAAATTCAAAAGCTTCGCTTACTTTCTTCAGAAAATTATAAACGCTTTTCCAATCTTCACCGTATGCGGCAGAAAAATATTCCTCCGCCAGTTCATTAAAATCAGCATTTTTATCAAAAAGTTTTCTTCCGTACACATATTGAGGAAAACCGTTCGGAAAGAATCCTCTCTGGGTTTGATCTTCAATAATACCGCAGATACCGCATTTATCCAATGCCGCAATATCATCATATACACACTTTGCAACAGACATGTAACCCGGGTCTCTGTAATGAACCCAGTGGAAATGATATTCGTATGCAATTGTGTCTCCGTCAAACTTTTTCTTCCAAAGGTCAAGATAAGCAAGATTCTCCCCCATGCCTTTGGGCAAAGTAACATTGTTTCTTTGATATTTCGATACGCTCCCTATTTTTACAGGCTGTGCATAGCTCTCGTCATAAGTCCTTGTAATCGGCGCAAAAAGCATTGCAAATCTTTCTGTATTTTTAATTTTTTCATATACGGGCGCCCACAGTAGGTCGCAATACACAATAAATGCTATTTTAACGGAATTTTTGCGTTCTTCAAGTTCTTTATCTATTTCATTGAGCAATATAACATACCAATCTGCTACATCTTTTTTTGAACATTCCGCACATTCACAGTGATTGTTATGTGCATCTGCAAGCCATACGTGAAGATAATCCACATGCGTATGTTTTTCCGCGTAATCGGCAATGCAATTAACCACCGCACGGCGCGCCGATGTATTTGACATGCATATATTGGTATTAATCGCCGCATTTTCAAAAAGCTCTCTTTTGCCGTCAATTTCGGCAATATACTTTTTTACATTATCCCCTATATTTATTTTTTCTTTGGTTCTGTCATCCCAGCCGCCGGTTGTATCTATTCCGAACGCATCGGCACACCAGCCGTGACCCATATCGTGAAACAAAAGTCCTCTTTTTGTTATTTCCGCCTCGCACTGTCTCTTCCACTGTAAAACCGTTTCGTTCAAAACCGCCTGATTCGGCTGATACGGATTACCACGATGTTCATACCAAAGCCTGTAATATGCCTGCGGAATGTCAAACTCAAGCATGAATGTATTTAAACCTATTTTTGGAAGAAAATCTATTGTTTCAAGCATATTTTCCTGTGCTTCGCTTCCCTCGTTGCACTGGCCCCTGAAGCGCTTTGAAGCAGTAATATAACACTTAACCTTTCCCAAATGTTTTACAGGTATTCTTTCGCCGTCAACTCCCGGGAACAGCCATATACAACCGTTTTTTCTCAGATATTCATACACACCCAGCAATATGCTTCTCTCATTGCTTCCTGCAATAATTCCGCCGTGTTCATCTGCGTCTATGTATATCGAATCATCAAGATGTACGTTGCCTTCTGCATAGACATCAAGACCGAAATCACTCATAAGTCCTATTTTTAAACCGACTTCACTGCCCGTGCCGCAATATATCTCAGGGGCTCTCTCTCTCGGCTCCATCATCATAATATATTTTTTTAGTTCCACGGCAGCAAAATCCGCAACAAGGTTTCGGGAAATATTGTATATATCCATTTTTTCCTCCTTTTCCGTTCAAAAAATTACACCTTTCGAACGCGTGTTCGCTCAATCAGTATAACATGTATTTACGTTAATGTCAATCTTAATTTAAACAAAAGTCTTCGCAATTGCTTATCAATGCCTCTGCGGCTTCGTAAAAAACAAATCCCCTCGCGGAAGTCTTGTTTCGAGGGGATTTGTTCGCGGCAGACCGCCGGCACAGGTTTATCGGCGGCTGTTATGCTTTTAAATCTGTCCCGTAAGCTTTAACTCTGTTATACCCGGCGTCACCGTCCACACGCCCGTCTCGGTGTTTTGCGTACAGCTTGCTGCAGGAACCGTTATCGTTCCCTGCGTTGTCGCAAATTCACCGGAAACCAGATCGTATGTGTAACCGGTGCCGGCTGTAAGGAGCGTATCGTTTAAATAAACATTAAGCGATGTCAAAATAGGATTTAAGGTATCGGATATTATAACACTTTCATCAGCCGTTACAGCCGTACCGCCCGTATTCTGAATCAAAATTGTATACGTTACCTCACTGCACCCCGTCAAAACTTCGGGCGAAACAGACTTGCTTATCGACAGCGCGGAACCCGTCTTTGCATTAACCGTTTCGGTTGCCGATACAAGATCCGAAATTCCGCACCCCGAAAGGCTTGCCGTGTTTGTTATACTTCCCTGCGCGCACGGCGGAGCATAGCTGTTTGCTTCGGCTTCGTAAATAAGCGTAATATTTCCGTTTGCCGGAATGTTTATGCCGGTGACGGAAAGCGGCGGTCCTGCCGAAACCGTCGGTGCCGCAGTCGGATCTCCGTTTACAAAATACTTAAGCGAGTCCGCCACATACGTCAGCGGTGTAAGCGAAAGTTCACCGAGTGTATATGCGCCGAGATTGTCCGAAAACGTCAGATCCGTATAGACGTTTGCACCTGAGTTTACAGCGTTGATGGCATAAACCACTTTATCCCCCGGCGAATATTCGCTTGAGAGCGCGGTTTTTGTCAGCGTAAGCGTCTCCGTAATCTCAGCCGTTACAATATTTGAATAGACTTCCTTTCCTCCATAGGAAAGCTTTGCCTGGTTGTAAAAAGCTGCCATAATTTATTCCTCCGTAAATTTTTAAAAGAATGACAAAATCACCCTTCATTTTACAGTTTATGACGGCAGCTTTCAAATTGCTACATAAGAGGCATTCCGTTTTCTATTTTCCAAAGCACCGTGAGCATACGCGGAAGATGGAAAGGGCCTTTAAATATATTTCCTTTAAGAGTATTTGCAACGGTTCCGTCATAATGCAGATAGCCGTACCACTCGCCGTTTTTGTCATCGGCAAAATGCGTCATAGCATAATGGAGAAGCTTTTCAAAATTTTCTTTGTATTTAACATCTCCCGTAACTTCATAGCAAAGTCTGTTTGCAATTATTGCCTCGCACTGCGGCCACCAAAGCTGCATATCCCACTCGAGAGCGCCGGCAGGTCTGCCTTTAATATCGCAAAATGCTATAATAGCCCCGTTTTTAAGTCCGAGTTCCATGGAAACATCGGTAAGTCTCTGTGCTTTCTTTATAAGCTCTTTGTCGTTTCTTATTATGCCTTCATTCATCAGGAACCACGCACATTCAAGGCTGTGACCGGGATTTACGGTTCTGCCCGTTGGATTATCGACAAACTCTCCGTCCGGTGCAACGTTTTCAAGCATTGCAAAATCTTTAACATTGCCGTTTACAGTGAGGCTTTCTATCATCTCCGTTACAATATCGTCAAACTTTTTATCAAGTTTTCTGATCACCTGAGCCGTTGAAAGCATAATCATTGCAGGTGACGCAGCTTTGTAAGAAGCGGTTTCGGGATTAAACTTCGGCGTTGTCTTTGAAGGGTCTTTGAAAATTCCGTACGCTGTTTCAAAATATTTATATGCCTTTTCCTTTGCCTCCTCATCTCCGGTTGCCAGATAATACTCCGCACAGCCTATCGCGGCAAACGTTTCGGAAAAATAATATCTTCTTTTCTGAATCTCTCTTCCGTCACGTGTTACCGTGAAAAACATTCTGCCGTCTTTATCTGTGCACTTGTCAAGAAAACCGTAAATAAGCTTTGCCGCATCGAGATACTCGTCTCTTTTCTCAACAGAATTATAAACACTGCTGAAAATATAGAGCGCTCTGCCCTGAAACCATACGCTTTTCTCTTCTCCGTAAATCTTTCCTTCTTCGTCAAGACAGGTGAAGATGCCTCCGTATTCGCGGTCCAATGCATTGTCAAGCCAAAATTTAAGTACATTTTCCGTTAAATAGTTTTTAAAATCCATAATGATCTCCATTCTGCCGCACATTGACGGCGTAAATTATATAATTATATTTACTATGCAAAAATTACATCCGGTCTTAAAGCTGTTTCCTCAATCAGCTTATCAAGCGATCTATCTGCGTCCCACATAAGTTCCGCCATCAAAGCTACCGGGAACGGTATCCCGTTTTCAATGGCTCCGTCCTCGCAAAGTGCGGTTATAACGGAATCCTCTTTAAAGTCACTTATAATGCTCTGAGCAAAACGTGCGTTTTTAAGCCAAAATCCCTGAACATATTTCCAAACGCGTCTTTTTTCTTCAAATTTGTTTTTTATAAACTCCTCATCATTTTCTCCTAGAACAAATACTCCTCTTTGGTGCTTGAAAGTTCCCCAGTCAAGGCAAATAAGACCTTTGAGCACTGCGCCGAAACCGTTTTTGCTCTCCTGAAGCTGTTTTGAAAATCTTTTCGTCTCTTCAAAGTTTCTGACATCAGATGCAAGATATGCATATGGGAACGAACCGCAGTCTTCCCATATTATATCTATTCTCTCATCAAGTGCGGCAAGTTTAACGTGAGCTATCTCACGCAAATCTATCGACAAAGCGAAACGAGCAAAATCGTCACCAACGCACACAAAATCAACAGCGGCGAAATGCCCATCATTCAGAACCGCGATACCGACTTTTTCTTTGAAAAGCGGGAGAGCCTGCCCGCCATTGCGGACAGCGTCTGTGCGCTGGTGACAACGCGCCTGCCGCGGTTCTATTCCATCGATCCGGTGCGCGATATTCAGGTGCTCGCCCCGATGAAAAAGGGCGAAGCGGGGGTTTGGGCGCTGAACCGGCTGCTGCAGGAGCGGCTGAACCCGCCCTCTAAGCATAAAAAGGAAAAGGTGATCGGCGATAACCGCTTCCGCGAGGGCGACAAGGTGATGCAG
>USAP01000116.1 GCA_900552775.1 uncultured Eubacteriales bacterium
CTGTGCTTTTGGGCATGCTCGCTCACGCCCGGCATGTGGGGCGCCTACTACGACACGGGCATGATCGAGGTCAACACCGCCCTTAACGCCACCATCGGCGGCACCTGGTACGTGGTGCTGGGCTCTTCGCTGGCAATGCTCGTTTCTGCCGTGGTTAACTCCACACTCAACCAGTCGCTCGGTCGCATGCTCAAAAAGAATAACTTTGCGAGCTTTGCCTTCCGCTCCTATGTGTCCACGGGTGTTGGCCAGTTTATCGACAACCTGGTCTTTGCCATTGTGGTGAGCCACACGTTTTTTGGTTGGACCTGGGTGCAGGTCCTTATGTGCTCGCTGACCGGCGCTGTCGCCGAGCTGCTGTGCGAGGTCTTCCTGAGCCCCGTGGGCTACAAGGTCGTGCGCGGCTGGGAGCGCGAGAATGTGGGCTCCGAGTACCTCGAGCGCCACGCAACCGCCTAAGGAGCAAGTATGCGGGTTTTGATCACGGGCGCTTCGGGCGGTATCGGAGCCGCGTGCGTGCAGCGCTTTTTGGACGAGGGCCACGAGGTCGTGGGCTTTGATCTTTTGCCGACGGCGATCAAACACGAGCGCTACCGCCATCTGATTGTTGATGTCCGCGAGCCTGACTCGTTTCCAGGTGACCTTGAACCCCAGGTGATCGTGAACGTTGCCGGTACGCAGGATTCGGCCGACGACATCGCCGCCAACCTGTGTGGCACCATCAACGTGACCGAGCGCTATGCCTTTGTGGGGGAGGGGCTTGCCGCCAAGCCGGCGCCGGCTATCAAATCCGTGGTCAATGTGGGGTCGGCGAGTGGGCATACGGGATCGGAGTTTCCCGCCTATGCCGCCAGCAAGGGCGGCGTTATCGCCTACACCAAGAACCTTGCAAACCGTCTGGCGCCGCAGGCCATCGCCAACAGTGTGGACCCGGGTGGCGTTATCACGCCGCTCAACCGTTGCGTGATGGAAGACGAACATCTGTGGAACCAGATTATGGAGCTCACGCCGCTTAGGCGCTGGGCCACTGCCCAAGAGATTGCCGAGTGGATCTACTTTGTGGGCGTGACCAACCGGTTTATGACCGGGCAGAGCCTGCTGATCGATGGCGGCGAGGCCGGCCGCACACAATTTATTTGTTCTTTATATGGGGCAAAGCCATCAGGCGCGAAATCGCATATTCCGCACAGCTTAATGTTAACAAAACCATTTCATTCGGTGAAGATATTTGCTGTCTTCTACCCTGCCTTATGAGTGCCAAAAAAGTTTTTATGAGCAGAGAAGCCGTTTATATATACAATATAAGAAACGACTCTCTCACAACAAATTTCAAACCCGAACAAATTTCACAGGTTGCAGAAGTGATAAACTACATGTATACTCTGCCGAAGGAAAAAGATTTCGACTTAAGCGGCGGCATTTCAAGATATTCATTATACATGACACTTTCGATACTTGCGGCAGCTGCCGAAGGGAAGCATTTCAATGCTTCCGGCACTTTGAAAAGGCTGATTAAAAATTCTGTTCTTGAATTTGAAAATAAACGGGCAAAGTTTGACAGAGTCACACCAAAAAGCGCCGCAGCAATGTATTTAATAAAACATAACGCTGTCAAAACCGCATTTATATTTTTATACTTATGCAAATGTGTAAAAGACATTTTGGGAAAAAGAGGTAAAACACAATGAATCAAAAACCCGATATTTCTGTAATAATGAGTGTATTCAACGGTGAGGACTACCTTGAAGAAGCGTTAAAAAGCATAATTGCTCAAAGTTTTAAATTCTGGGAGCTCATTGCCGTAAATGACTGTTCTTCCGACGGCACTGCAGATATACTTTTAAAATATGCGGATCTTGATCCGCGCATAAAAGTGATTACAAACGAAAAAAACTTAAAACTTCCGTCCTCTCTTAACAAGGCTTTGGTCGCCGCCCAAGGAAAATACATTGCAAGAATGGATTCCGATGATATCTGCCTTCCCGACAGACTTTTAAAGCAGTTTGAATATATGGAATCTCATCCGGACACAGATATATCGTCCTGCCGATTCATGATTCTGAAAAACGGTAAAGCGGCTTCCGGAGGCGGAGGCGGCAAAACTGATTTTGAATCCGTTAAGGCTTTGCTTTTGTTGACAAACCCTATTCTCCATCCCGGAGTAATGGCAAAATCAAGCGTTTTAAAAAATTTGCGCTACGATGCGTCGCTTACCTGTACGGAAGACCTGGAGCTTTGGGCACGCGCTGCCTCAAGCGGTTGCAAAATAGCCATACAAAACGAGTATTTAATGCTCTACAGAATACACGACAAGCAAATAACCTCAACAACGCTTAATCGCCAATACAAAGAGGTTTCCGAAATATTCAAAAAGATTTATCCTGAGTTTTCGCGCGCACTTGAAGGCAGCTTGTTTAATTTTTACATCGAAGGAATATATTTCAAAGACAAAGCCGACATAAAAAAGCTGTGTAAAGTTTATTCAGTCTTTTGTAAAGTCAACAGTAAAGCAGGCTATGTAAAACGAAAAGCATTAAGATATGCCTTTTTTGAAATACTTGCAGAATACAAACGCTGCGGTGTATCAACATCGGACATAATCCGCGGCATGATACACATCGGGATAACCCAGTCATTCGCAGAGCTGTTATTTAGAAAATCACGCGCTGAAAAAGATGGAAAAAGGTGCATAAATGCCGCGGCAAAAATAGGATATGACTTCAGCGGCGGCTCAGTGCGCTTCCCTAATTTTATTAAGAAGAAAGAGGCGAAAATAAAATGAACATTTTCGAATCCCCGATTTATACAGTATCTTTGCTGATACTGAGTTGTCTGCTTCTCTGTGCGGCATGCGCATACTTTTTGATAAAACATAAAAATACCGTTCAAACCGGAGAAAAAGCGCTGTTTTCGTCGATCAGCCGTATAGAAACGGTATTTTCCAAGCTGCGCGGATTACGTGTTACGCGAAACATAATTTATATAAGCGTATCTTTGGAAAATGTCAGGAGTCTTTACTCGGATGCAAAAGCATGGAGTCTGTTTTCAGCTATCAAACCTGTTTTTGCCAAATATTTTTCAAATGAACCGGAAAGCTATATTGCGGTTTACGATATGAAAAATTTTGTTGTTTTAAATACTGCCGAATCCGAAGAAACAGAACGAATAATAAAAGCCTGTACGGAAGAAATAGACCGTATCCTACTTTCGTATAACGCCGCAAAGATTGTTGACGTAAGATTCGGCAAATATTCTCTTGTTGCCTCATCACTTTTGTTTAACGAAGCTTTGTCAAGAGCCAAACGCGCATGCTCTATGGCATTGGACACCAATAAAGCATATGCCGAGTGGAACAGTGACGGCGGCAAAATTTTTGACAGAAAAATTAAAATGGAAAACACAATTGAAAACGAAATTAATAATAACAAGTTTTTCCTTGAATACCAGCCTGTATTGAATGCAAAGACAAAAAAAACGGTGGGTGCGGAAGTTTTGGCAAGACTGTACTCCGAACATGACGGAATAATTACTCCAAACAGTTTTTTACAAGTTCTTGATTCAACCGGACTTAATGAAAAGTTTGATTATTATATTTTTGAAAAAACCTGCAAATGGATTTTTTCCGACAAAGCGCATCGGGAAAAATATACATACACCATAAACTTTTCACGCTCAACCCTCTGTGACCCGAAATTTGCCGACAAAATACTTTCCATAATAAAAAAATACGATTTAAATACCTCATCGCTTGCAATTGAAATTCTTGAAAATAAAGAAGTTTCGGGAGATGCAAAAAGCAATATGGTCTCAAGCCTTATAAAGCTGAGAAAATACGGCATTAACATACTGCTTGACGATTTCGGAAGCGGCTATACATCGTATGACGATTTACAGAATCTTGCCATAGACATACTTAAAATCGACAAGCGCATAACAAAAAATGCACATACGGAAAAGGGTATTGCCATTTTAAAAAACATTGTAAAAACAGCATCGGATTTGGGAATAAAAACAATATGTGAAGGAATTGAAACGGCTGAAGAAGAGAAAATTGCAATATCCGCCGGCTGCGATATGCTGCAGGGCTACTATTACTATCATCCTATGCCGGTTACAAAACTTGAACAGCTCCTTCAAAACGAATCGAAAAAAAATAAAGCTGCGGGAGATGAATAAAAATGCTTTCGGTTATTATACCTGCGTTTAACGAAGAAATACTTATAGATAAAGCATATAAAAAAATATCGGACGTTTTGTCCGAAGCTGCGATAGAAAATGAATTAATATTTATTGATGACGGTTCAACAGACAGTACATATAATAACATTTTTCATCTTGCAGAAACACAGCCTTTTGTAAAAGGACTTCATTTTTCAAGAAATTTTGGTAAAGAGGCAGCCATATCCGCGGGTCTTGCCGCCGCAAACGGAGACTGCGCCGTTGTAATAGACTGCGATATGCAGCACCCGCCCGAAAAAATAGTTGAAATGTACCGGCTTTGGCAGCAAGGCTATGAAATTGTTGAAGGAATAAAAAAAGACCGCGGCAAGGAGAGCAAAACTTATGCATTTGCGGCAAAAATGTTTTATTCTGTAATGAGCCGCCTCGCGGGTTTTGATATGTCTGAGGCATCCGATTTTAAACTTCTTGACAGAAAAGTTATTGATATATTAAACAAAATACCTGAAAAAAAAGGGTTTTTCCGCGCAATTTAACATTTGGTCGGCTTTAAAAAAACAACGGTCGAATTTAACGTTGAAAAGCGCATTGACGGGAAGTCCAAATGGCGTTTATCATCTCTTGTAAAATACGCGGTTTCAAGTATATCCGCCTATTCCACCGTGCCTATGCAAATTGTAACATTTCTCGGTTTTGCAATGCTGTTTGTTACATTTGTATTTGTAATCTGGGCGCTCATAGATAAAATTTCCGGCAGAGCCCTCGAAGGAATGACAACGCTGATAATAATCACGGTTTTCATCGGCAGTGTTATAATGATAAGTCTCGGTATAATCGGCTATTATGTGGCTCGTATTTACGATGAGGTAAAAGGCAGACCGAAATATATTATTTCATCTCAGTGCAGAAGCCGCGAAAAAAATGAACTTAAACAAAAGTAAGGTGAATTTGTATATGGAAAGAAATATTTCTGCGGTAAACATGGTAGATACTGCGTATACGTATGCTAATACCGCTCAACTCTTTGCCGGTTACACGTTTCACGGCTTCAGGACTCCAGTAAGTACGTACGTCGGAGAATATTTGTGCACGGTTGGTCAATAGATGTCCGAACAACATGGCTACACCGTTGCAGGCATCATTTTCGGTAGCTACCACAAATGCTTCACGGATACCATTCCAGTCAAAAGAGGTATTGAGTAAAGCTTCCGGATAGTCACCGTTAGGATAGAAGTCTGTCCATTGGCGTTGTCCCTGGAAACCGGCTGCAATGGCATTGTGTCCCAAGGCCTCTTCCTTGAATCCCATTTCTTTCAATTTGGGGTTTCCAGTCATCAAGTCGCGCATGATAATCGTCATCTTTACAATGAATTCCCAATCAGCATCTTTCTGTTCACGGGTTTTACGTTTTTCGGGACGGTTCTTAAAGAGATCGGAAGAGCACACGTCTGAACTCCAGTCAC
>USAP01000117.1 GCA_900552775.1 uncultured Eubacteriales bacterium
ATTAACAAAAGGAACAAAAATAATTATTCGGAGGTATTATACCAATGCAACAGCTTATATTAATAGTTGAAGACGAGCAGCCGATTGTAGATATTTTAAAATTCAATCTTGAAAAAAACGATTACAGGGTTATCGAGGCGCTTGATGGCAACGAGGGTCTGCGTCTGGCGCTTTCCAAAAATCCCGATCTGGTGCTTCTGGACGTTATGCTCCCGGGACTTGACGGCTTCGGAGTGTGCAGAAAAATCCGCGAGAAATCAAGTGTGCCGATAATTATGCTCACGGCGCGCGACGAAGAAGTGGACAAAGTACTGGGCCTTGAGCTCGGAGCGGACGATTATATGACAAAGCCTTTTTCCGTCCGCGAACTTTTGGCAAGGGTTAAGGCAAATCTGCGCCGCACATCGCCCGAAACGGAGGAGGCGGGAGATGTTCTGCGCATAGGAGAGCTTATTATTGACAGCTCAAGATACGAGGTTGTTAAAAATGATACGGTTATTGCTCTGACACTGCGTGAATTTGAGCTTGTCAAATTCCTGGCGGAGCATCGCGGCAGAATTTTCTCGAGAGAAACGCTCCTTGAGGAAGTCTGGGGTTATGATTATTACGGCGATACGCGCACGGTCGACGTTACGGTGCGCAGAATACGCGAAAAAATAGAAGATAACCCGGCAGAACCGGCTTATATAATGACAAAACGCGGCGTCGGCTACTACTTTAAAAAATAATTTCGGAGCATTGCAATGTTTAAAAGTATACAATGGAAAATGCTTACGGTTTTCATACTTCTGACGGTTTCGGTTATGCTTGCCGTGGGTACTTTTCTTCTCAACGGCGTGAGCTCGTACTATCACAACGAATTCAAGAATCAGATGGAAACGCTTGTGTTTACCGATGATTTTGTAAATCAGCTGAAAAAAACCGTTGACGAGAACGACACGGTTTCCGCCATGCAGAGGCTTATAGACATATATGCCGGACGTATAGGCATAGACAGCTACAGAAACTGCTGCGTTCTCACAAAAAACACGGCGGAGGTGCTTTACTCCTTCAACGGTGATGCGGCGGGACAGACGGAGCTTACGCAAAATCTCATGACGGCAATGAGAGGCGGCATCGGCAATGCCGTAAACCGCCGCGCCCGCCTGATGGACTACGCTTATCCGATAGAAGGAAATTCCGCTTCTTACATTATATATGTGAGCGACACCAAAGAAGAACTTTACGAAGTGCTGCGCAGCCTTTTCACAATAATATTCTGGGCGCTTTTTGTGGGGCTTGTGATTTCCGTGCTGCTGGGGCTTTTCCTTTCGCGCACAATAACGGCACCCATTGCCCTTCTTAAGAGCCGTGCGGAGAAAATTGCCGCCGGAGATTTTGATCAGCGGCTTGAAATAAGGTCGCGCGATGAAATAGGTCAGCTGACGGGCACTTTCAACCAAATGGCTTCGGAGCTTTCGGCAACGCTTTCGGAAATCGCGCGCGAAAAGACAAAGGTTGAAACAATACTTCTCTTTATGACGGACGCGATTATAGCCTTTTACAGCGGCGGCGGCGTTATGCATATAAACCCCGCGGCGCGTTCGCTGCTCGGCATAGAATCGGATGACCTTATGTTCGACGAATTTTTTTCGTCGCTCGGAGCGGATATTAGAATAGAAGAGCTTTTGTATCTCGAGCATTATAAAACGGTTGAACGCGATATAGAATACAAAGGCAAAACCCTGAAGGCACATTTTGCACCTTTTGCAACCGACGGCGCCGCGGCAGACGGTGTGGTTGTGGTTATTCAGGATATAACCGAGCAGCAGCGCCTTGACAACGCGCGCCGCGAATTTGTGGCAAACGTGTCTCATGAGCTGCGCACGCCTTTAACAACCGTTAAAAGCTACACGGAGACTCTTGCCGAAAACGCGGAGCCAAATTCCATGGAAGCAAATTTCTTAAAAGTTATAGAAAGCGAAGCGGACAGAATGACGCGTCTTGTAAAAGACCTTCTCACGCTTTCGCTGCTTGATTATGACAAAAAAGCTTTAAACAAAGCTTCTTTCTCAATGCAGGAGCTTGTCCGCAGCATTGTGCAGAGACTGAACATGGATATAAAAGCTCACGGACATCGGCTTAAGCTTCACTGCGACGATTCCATGAGACCCCTCTTCGGAGACCGCGACAGGCTTGAGCAGGTTATAACAAATATAATAACAAATGCAATTAAATATACGCCGGACGGAGGCATAATTTCGGTTTCGTGCATTTCCGAGCCGCGGTGCGCGGTAATCTCCGTAACGGATAACGGTATAGGAATACCTCAAAACGATATTCCGCGCCTTTTTGACAGGTTCTACAGAGTGGACAAGGCAAGAAGCCGCAAGTACGGCGGAACGGGGCTCGGGCTTGCCATTGCCAAGGAAATCGTGGACGCGCACGGCGGCACAATTTCTGTTGAGAGCGCACCGGGACAGGGCACGCGCGTTACGGTTTCGATACCGTTTTACAGCAAGTGATTTTGAACTTTTTGATATGTTATTCAATGTTAAATGATGTGTAACGGCTTTGTAATATTTGTGTTGTATAATATAAACTGTAAAGGGAGAAGGGCTTCTCCCGACGGGAGTACATTATCCGTGCGCATTAAATTGTGAATGTACTTAATAACCCAATTACGGATACGCTTTCGGGGTTTTATTCCCCGGAAAGCAATACATATTGCGCGTTTTTAGCTTTGAAAGGTTTGTTTTTTATGAAAAAGTTTATTGCGGTTGCGGCGTTTGTATTTATGCTTTTATTCTCCGTAAACTGCTTTGCGGCGCCGTCAAGCGTTGCCATGAACGATGCGGGAAATATATCGGGTCTTGTAATAGTTAAAAAACCCGAAACACCCGTTTCTTCCACAACAAAAAAGGTTTACACGGTTTCGGCTCTCAGCATAGAGGGCGTTGAGATTTCGATTTACAAGTACAATCCATCAACGGGAAATTTCGACGTTTTGTATGATGCGTCCGGCGCGCCGGTTGTAAATACCGTGGGTGCCACGGGAATTTATGTGCGTGATATAGCGCTTGATCCCAACACAAATTATCTGCTTGTCAGAGCAGGATACGGCGGCTATTATCAGACAATACGTTTTGATATAACTTTGCTTGACCAGGGCTTGCTTGACAGCATAAACGGTTTTGCCACAAACTTTATGTCGATGTTCGGCGGATGGTAATACAGAGGGCTTTTGAAATGAAAAAAAACGTACCTGTTTCAAAAGATCAAAAATTAAGAAAAACAAAGACTGCTCTTTTGGTATGCCTTATTGCAAGCAGTCTTTTTTTGTCTGTACATGTATGGTTTGGAGAGGAATTATGGCCTGAGGGCTGTAATTCCTTTGTTGTTATGTTCAAAAACAGCCCGATAGTCAAAACGCTGTTTACAAAGAATATTTACTCGATGCCGAAAGAGAATCTTTCAACTCCGCGAAAGCTTGTTCTCACAAACTATTCCGAAAGATCGGTATATTACAATTCAAACGAGAATTTTAAGCCTGTAACGGACGCCATAAAACCGTTTATGGCGGAAACGCTCAGATCGCGCGAAAATATAAAAAACAAACTTACCGTGGACGAAACCGAATGGTATAACGTTTTGCGCAACGATGAGCTTTTGGACACGCGCTCGATATATGTTGACTATTACATTGCATCCGCGCCCGCTCTTTTTGCGCGTATGATAGGAATTAAGGAAACATGGCTTTCAGATGATGTTTCGGCAGTAAAAGAATTTATAATTGCGCCGGGAAAAGACAATGAAATGCTTTTCTATGTGCGTGATTTTTCCGACAATAAAATATATAAATATTTTGTTTCTTACGAGAAAAAAGATGTAATAAATAAAATTATGAACGAATACACGCGCGGAGAAAGCGAAGGTTCGTTCCCGTTTTCGTTTGAGCTGAACCTTTACGGCAGCAGCGCGGGAATAGGCAGCGGAGTGGTTCAGAAAGTTTTTTTAAATCCCATGATTACACTTTCAACCGGCAACGAACAGCATGTGGTGCTTTATACCGCAAATCCGGTTACGGGAGATAAAATAACCGAAAATCTGCTGCCGACCTTCGGCTTCCGTCAGTCGGCACGCCGCCACTATACATCGGCGGACGGTGTGGAATATTTTGTTGAAAACTACAGCGTTTTAAAGTTTTACCCAAACGGGCTTATAGAATATACCGCCGATGATGAGCGTCTTGCGCCGTCTCTTTCCGATGAGCCTCTTTCGCTTTACGAGGTGCTGAACAAAGCAATTGAATTTTCCGAAAATGTCTGGAGCAACTGCGTGGACGATTCGTTTAACGCAATTGTCACAAGCAACCTCCTTGAATCGGCGGATTCAAGCGGAACTTACAATTTCACTCTCGATTATTATGTCAACGGAGTTCCGGTTAAGATTGAGCTTTCCGGCGATAATTTTGCGGATATGAACCACGCGGTTGAAATTTCAGTTAAAAACGGAAAAATAATAAAATACCGCCAGTTTATAAGAAAGTATACCGAAAGCGGAGAAAGCGTTACAAACTCACGCTCGATTGAGGCGCTTGACGAGATATACAAAAATCTCTCCGAGTCGGGGAGCGAAACGCATATAGACGATATATTTCTCAGTTATATTGAAGACGGTTCTTTAAACTCAAAAAGTCCCGTATGGTGTGCTGAAATAAGCGGCGGCGGTCTTTATAAAGGAGAATCTTGATTGCTGTCCGTGCCGTTGAAAACGGCGGAAAGGAGAGAGAAAAATATGTATTGGTACAAAGCAAAAAATATACTTATCATTCTTTTTGCCGTAATTAATATACTGCTTTTGTCTCTTTTGGCGTCTTCTCATATAAGCGCCGAAAAAGATGCAAAGAAGCTTCAGGACTCTCTCGTTGCCGTTATGGAAACGAACGGAATTTCCGCGGATAAAAGCATTTTTTCCGCACAGCCGCGAAAAATGCAGAGCTTTAATGTTGAGAACATGGCAGATGACTCGATTTCGTTTGCAGCGGCATTTATCGGAGGAGAGTGCAGCGAAGAAACCGATGAAAACGGCGTCAAAAGCTATGTGTGCGGTGATAAAAGGCTGTATGCGGCGAACGGCAGAATAAGTCTCGTGTCGGCAGTTTCCGAGCGTGCACAGACGGAAGATGACGTCAAAGCCGCAAAAACATTTTTTGATTCTATTGGTGTGCCGCTTGAGAATACGGATTATCAAATTGCCGATACAAAAATATTCTTCACATATCTTATAAACGGCGATCCGCTTTTTATAAACGGCTTGACCGTAAGTATGGGTGACGGTGTGCCCGTAAGCTGCGAAGGATATCTTCTTAAAATTCTTGATTCCGCATCGGAGCCTTCAAAAACACGCACCGTGTCGGCTGTTATGACAGATTATCTCCGAGACCCGACGCGCCCCGAAGGAAACGTGCGTGTAACGGATGTAAAAACAGGATATGCATTTCTCTTCGGCAGTCCATCTGTGGACTTTAAGTTTGCCGAGGCTGTTCCCACTTATCGCGTCACAATTGACGATAAATATCTGTTTTATTACGACGGAAGATAGTTTTTGTGCAAAATCAATAAATAATTTTTTATTT
>USAP01000118.1 GCA_900552775.1 uncultured Eubacteriales bacterium
ACTATAGCTATTTTCAAATATTTAATCTCCTAATTCACATATATCTGTAAAATTATAACATTTATCCCGAAAAAATGCAATTCATCCCAGATGTATTGCAAAAGATTATTACAGATAGTATTATAAACTACGTTGGTAATAAGTACATTATGAAAGGAGTGCTACATATGAGTAAAGGAGCAGCTATAGTTCTTACATTTTTTCTTGGAGGACTTGGAATTCATAGATTTCTTACAGGAAAGATAGGAACAGGAATCTTATGGTTACTTACAGGCGGCGTATTCGGAATCGGCTGGCTTGTAGATTTCATCAAGGTATGTATGGGTAAATTCACTGATAAGAACGGTAACCCTTGGGGAACCAATTAGTACGGTGAGAATTGGGACTGCGTTAAATGCAGTCCCTTATATTTATGTGATACAGCCGTAAACAGGAGGTTGGTAATATGGCATTGGGAATAAAAATCAAAAACGTAAAATTTAAAAACAAATACACGGTTCAGGAACTTAACGAGCATTCGTTTGACGATGGTTTTGACATTGCTCTTTTCTCCGCCGGCGGAAGCACAAGCGAAAAATTTGCGCCCATTGCCGCAGAACACGGCTGCCTTGTTATAGACAACAGCAGCGCATGGAGAATGAACAAAGATGTTCCGCTTGTTGTGCCCGAAGTTAATCCGGAAGCAATAAAAGAAAATAAAGGTATAATTGCAAACCCCAATTGTTCAACTATCCAGGCTATGGTTGCTATAAAACCTCTCCACGATAAATACAAAGTTAAAAGAATAGTATATTCAACGTATCAGGCTGTTTCCGGTGCAGGACGTGCAGGATGGGAAGATCTTGAAAACGGTCTCCGCGGCGAGGCTCCGAAGAAGTTCCCGCATCAGATTGCCGGCAACTGTCTTCCCCACATCGATGTATTTCTTCCCAACGGTTATACAAAAGAAGAAATGAAAATGGTTAACGAAACACGCAAGATTTTGGGTGACGATTCTCTCCGCATCACTGCAACAACCGTGCGCGTGCCTGTGTTTAACAGCCACAGTGAGTCAATAAACCTTGAATTTGAAAAGCAGTTTGATTTGGATGAGCTTAAAGAAGTTTTAAGAAATGCACCCGGTGTTATAGTTGAAGATGATGTTGAAAACAACGTGTATCCGCTTGCTACCGAAGCTACGGGTCATGATGAAACATTTGTCGGCAGAATCAGACGTGATGAAAGCGTTAAATCCGGAGTTAACCTTTGGGTTGTTGCGGACAATATACGCAAAGGCGCTGCTTCAAATGCTGTTCAGATTGCTAAAAAGTTTATCGAATATGATGTGTGAACGTCTTATTGACGGAAAGGAGATAGCACTATGAGAAATATCCCATTTACAGGGTCGGGCGTTGCGCTTATCACTCCGTTTAAAAACGGTTCTGTTGATTTTGACAAGCTCGGAGAGCTTATTGATTTTCACATTAATAACAAAACGGACGCCATAATTGTCTGCGGGACCACAGGAGAAGCTGCAACAATGCCGGATGCGGAACATTTAAGCGTTATTGAATACACAGTTAAAAAAGCCGACGGCAGAATCAAGGTTATTGCCGGCACAGGCTCAAACGATACCGCGCACGGAATTGAACTTTCCAAAAAAGCCGAAGCTCTCGGTGCAGATGCGTTGCTCACCGTAACGCCATATTACAACAAGGCTACGCAGAAGGGTCTTGTTATCCATTTCAACGCCATTGCCGACGCTGTACATATTCCTATTATACTTTACAGTGTAAAAGGCCGCACAGGTGTAAATATTGCTCCTCAAACACTTTTTGAACTTTCAAAGCACCCGAATATTGTGGCGGTTAAAGAAGCCAGCGGAGATATAGGTCAGGTTGCGGAGATTGCCGCTTTGTGCGGAGACAATCTCGCAATATATTCGGGCGATGATAACATGACGGTTCCGGTTATGTCTCTCGGCGGCGTGGGCGTTATATCCGTCATCGCAAATATTTTGCCCGAAGAAACGCATGATCTCACGGCAAAATTTCTTGAAGGCGATATTAAAGGCGCGCGTGAGCTTCAGCTTCACATGCTCGAAATTATGGGCGCAATGTTTTACGAAGTTAATCCGATTCCCGTTAAAACCGCAATGAATCTTCTTGGTTTTGATGTCGGTGACCTCAGACTGCCTCTTTGCGAAATGGAAGAAGCAAATTTAAACAAACTCAAAAAAGCACTTACAAACTACGGATTTAAACTTTAAGGCGGTGCTCGCAAATGATAAACGTAATACTAAGCGGCGCTAACGGACACATG
The DNA here is from genome assembly GCA_900552775.1 of uncultured Eubacteriales bacterium. Lineage (GTDB taxonomy): Bacteria > Bacillota > Clostridia > UMGS1883 > UMGS1540 > CALCLY01. The sequence continues at coordinate 2,302 of USAP01000118.1, forward strand.
GGAAAAGTTATTGCCTCATTGGCGGAAAATGACCCCGATATACGCATATGCGCCGGATTCGATATAAACAATATGCCCGGAGACGGATTTCCTGTGTACAAAAATCCGTTTGAATATACGGGCGAGGCGGACGTTATAATAGACTTTTCGCACCCCTCGGCATTTCAGGAACTGACAAAATATGCAAAAGAGCGTAAATTGCCAACAATTTTTGCAACAACCGGTTTATCCGACGAACAGAAAAAAGAGCTTCACGCACTTGCGGCAGATATTCCGGTATTTTTCTCGGCAAACATGTCTTTAGGCGTAAATCTCTTAATAGATCTCGTTAAACGCGCAGCTGCCGCTTTGCAGGGATTTGACATTGAGATAATAGAAAAACATCATAACAGAAAAATTGACGCACCAAGCGGAACTGCGCTTGCTATAGCAGACGCAATTTCCGAAGTTCGTCAGAATTCAGAATATATGTATGACCGCCACAGCATCAGAAGAAAAAGATCGGAAAACGAAATCGGCATTCATGCCGTACGTGGCGGCACTATAGTCGGGGAACATGATGTTCTTTTCGCCGGTCTTGATGAGGTAATTGAAATTAAGCACACGGCTCAAAGCCGCGAAATTTTCGCAGCGGGAGCAATAAAAGCCGCAAAGTTTTTGTATAATAAACCAAAAGGCTTTTATAATATGAACGATATTATTAATGCATAATAAAAAAAGAGGCTGCAGCAAATTTAAATAATTTTGCTGCAGCCTCTTTTACAGCTCCATAATTGTCTCAAACAAAGATGCCGCAAAAAGATAATGCATTTCGTCTGTCGGATGATTTATACGGTTACTTAAAAGCCTTGTAATATCCGCTCCGTTTTCATAAAGTTTTTTCCATTTTCCGTAACAGTCGCAGACCTTAACGTTGTTTTCCTTAGCAACTCGTATTGCGCTTTCCATATATTTATCCATTGTTCCGTCATTTTGTGTTTTGGATACATCTTCGCAAATTGCCAGAACCTCTTTGTCTGAAAATTCTCTCGTTACATATGTTGTCATCATATTCGGAGTCATAAATATTTCTTCTATGTCATTTTGACGAAGCTGCAAAAAGATGTTATTTAAAGCATCTTCATATTCCCTCACTCTTTCAATGCCGTTTCTCGCGTCATTAAGTCCGAAGCAGACTACACATAAATCAGGTTTTTTATCTATAATATCACGTTTTAGTCTTTTAGCTCCCTCCGGTGCCGCACCTCCGCTTGAACCTGCATTAATAACGGAAATTGGCGCTTTCGGAAAAACCGTTTCAAGCATCCTTGCCAAAATATGATGATATGTTGTTTGCTGTCTGAAATTGCATGTGAAACCACCTTCTATCGGCTTATACATCTCAAAGCAGCCATGAGTTACACTGTCACCAATAAACCCTATTGTTATGGGAGCTCCGTCCAGATAATTAACCGTTTTTCTTTTGAATTTAGCTGTGATCTTCATTTTTTAAATTCGTCTTCCTCCTTTATAAATACTCCTACAGGTCCCAGCAAACCGCCCGGCAAAGCTTTCTTTTCATGTATTTGCATATTTTCGTTATAAGGTCCTATATCTGCAATATCATGAAGTGAAAAATAGCTGTTTCCCGCACAGCGGTTAGCTATTGTGTTCGAAACAACAATTTTTATTTCATCGCCGCCGCAAACATCCGAAATCTCCAGCGTGTACGGAGGCATTGTTATTGTATATTTTCTGCCGTTCACAAACACCTTTGCAAAATATCTAACTTCTCCCAAATCAAGCAGTATATCAGTTCTGCCCATATTTTCCGGAAATTTGCAAAAGTACGTAACCTCGCCCGAAAAATCAGCCGCCCATTCATATAGCCCTTTGTGGGTTTCACCGTGTTTAAAGTTCAAATTATACGGTTTATCACTGTCCAAAACATATTCACGGCTAATATATGAATCAAAATTTTTCAAAGTGCAATAATACCCGTATTCTTTTCTCACTGTACCTTTGAAGCTGCCTTTTTCGTCAAAAATTATCATTTTTCCTTCGCCGCGCAGCAGCTCCGCTGAGATAAAAATCTTGCCGTTCCGATGCTGAAAATCAATATCATAAACATTGCCGTTTAAGAGATTAACTTCAAACGGAGTTCCGTTTGAATAAAAGCCTATATTTTCGCTGACTTTTTCATTTCCCGTGTTAACAATAAAGTATATTTCTTTTTCGTCATATATCTTTTTAAGTGCTTTTATATATCTGTTTTTTCGGATGATACACGGTTTGGCACATGACGATACGGCACCGAGCTTTTCAAATATTCTTTTATCTTCAAAATTCGCATGCGGTATACAGACATTTTTGTATGTCACATGCTCACCGCAAACCGCACCGTCTTTTATAACAGAATTCAAAACGAAATCCTCATCTATTATATCAAATGCAATTCCCTGTTCTTCAAGCATTGTACCGGCTTCATCATAATTTTTCACAGCTTCTTTCATGATGTCACCGCCGGCACAAATGCTTGCGGCAGGATAATATAATGCTGTATCGACACAGCTTTCGGAGTTTTGAAGGATATATGACAGACGTGCAGTGTAACCATTTATTTCACTCATGCAGTCGGTACCTGGATTTTGCTTTATAAAATTCGGTCTGAACTGTAAACTCATCTCATGTTCTTCATCGTATGACATTATCATAAAGTTAAACAGATTAATCCCCATAACCGCCTGATAATTAATTACATATCTCATCTCTTCACATGTCAGCTGCGAGCCGTACACCGCAAAAGATTCACTGAGGCTGATTCGGCTCCCGTTCTGTCTTGCCGCAGAAGCCGCAAGACGCGGAAAAAACTCGTTTCCTTCCACAGAATATCCGTTTTCTCCGGGAAACGTTATCTGATTCCATATAACATCAATCCCGGGAACGTCAAAGCAGCGCAGCGTTTTGAGCATATTGCCGTACGCGCTGACAACACACCCATCGGCAATATTCTCGTTATTCAGATGACCGGCAAGAAGCATGTTATGCTTATTAAGCCATTTCTTTGTCGGTGTAAAATAATTTTCTCTGACAAGTTCTCCGCATAACATAAAATAATCTTTAAGCGCTTTGTGTTCATCAAAAGTTTCGGGTTTTTTATCGCCGTAAATATACGGAATATAATCAGTCATATCATAACCGAAGCGTTCCGAAAAAATCCTGTCCATGTTTTTTGTCCATGTAAACATTTGCGCTTCATCGTCAAACATCAATACTTTTCCGCTGTCTTTGTACCGTTTTAAATTTTCTGCGAATTTATTATAAGTAAGTTCC
>USAP01000119.1 GCA_900552775.1 uncultured Eubacteriales bacterium
AGGGAGGCAAAAGAAATCCGAAGTATAATAGGAGGTGCCGACTAAATGAGAGTCAAGATCACTCTGGCTTGTACCGAGTGCAAGCAGCGCAACTACAACACCATGAAAAACAAGAAAAATGATCCCGATCGTCTGGAACTGAAGAAATACTGCCCCTTCTGCAGAAAACACACTCTGCACAGAGAAACAAAATAATTCAGATTATTCAGAGTTTAGGAGTGGAGCGATATGAAAGCAATCGGCAAGTTCTTTGCAAAAATTGCAAAATTTTTCAGAGAGATAAAAGTTGAACTCAAGAAGGTTGTTTGGCCCACATGGGATCAGATAAAGAACAATACCGTTGTTGTTTTGGCATGCGTTATTTTTATCGGCATAATTATTTGGGTGCTTGACGCCGTTTTCGGCTGGGGAGTAAAACAAATTATTTCCAAATAACAATATCTTGAGAAGGAGGAGGAACCACGGTTCCTTGGAATTATGGCTGTGAATGCAAAATGGTACGTGGCTCACACGTACTCCGGTTACGAAAACAAGGTTAAAGCCAACATTGAAAAGACAATTGAAAATCGCGGAATGCAGGATTTGTTTGTTGATATCAAGGTTCCCATGGAGGAAGTTGTTGAAAATAAAACTGACGAAGAAAGCGGCGCGGTTTCTCAGAAAGTTGTTTCACGCAAAATATATCCGGGTTATGTGTTTATAAAAATGCAGATGACGGACGAAAGCTGGTATGTTGTGCGTAATACGCGCGGCGTAACGGGCTTTGTCGGTCCCGGCTCAAAACCGGTTCCGCTTTCGGAAGCGGAAGTTGAGAAAATGGGCGTTGAAACGCGTGTTGTGAAAGTCGACTTTGAAGTAGGAGACAATGTCCGCATTACTTACGGCCCGCTTGAAAGCTTTATAGGGGTTGTTGAAGAAATAAACCTCGAAAAGCAAAAGCTGCGTGTATGTGTTTCAATGTTTGGCAGAGAAACGCCGGTGGAACTTGAGTTCCATCAGGTGGAAGTTTTAAGATAATAAACCTTTGGGTTTGTTATAGAAAACGCGGTGCATCAGGAAAGCACTGCGGGTGGGAGAGCTTTAAGGCTCGCCAATTACCACAATTATGGCAAGGAGGTGTAACACACAATGGCACAGAAAATCACAGGTTATATAAAACTGCAAATTCCTGCAGGTAAAGCTACGCCGGCACCCCCGGTAGGTCCTGCACTCGGTCAGTATGGTGTTAACATTGTACAGTTTACCAAGGAATTTAACGAAAAAACAGCAAAAGATGCAGGACTTATTATCCCGGTAGTTATTACCGTTTATGCGGATAGATCTTTCACTTTTATAACAAAGACTCCGCCTGCAGCGGTACTGCTCAAAAAGGCCTGCAAAATCGACAGCGGTTCCGGTGTACCGAATAAGACAAAGGTTGCAACCGTTACCCGTGCACAGCTTAAAGAAATAGCTGAGCTTAAAATGCCCGATTTGAATGCCGCTAACATTGATTCTGCTATCAGCATGATTGCAGGTACGGCAAGAAGTATGGGTATTGTTGTTGAAGATTAAGCAAGTGGGAGGATTTTTAATCCGCTTACCACAAGGAGGTTTTTTAATTGAAAAGAGGTAAGAATTACATCGAAAGCGCAAAGCTCATCGACAGATCGCAGCTTTATGATGCTTCCGAAGCAATGAAACTCGTTATAAGCGCGTCAAAAGCTAAATTTGACGAAACAGTTGAAGCACATATCAAACTCGGTGTTGACTCGCGTCACGCGGATCAGCAGGTTAGAGGTGCGGTTGTACTGCCCCACGGAACAGGTAAAAAAATCAGAGTTTTGGTTTTCGCAAAAGGCGAAAAAGCAACGGAAGCTGAGGCTGCCGGTGCGGATTTTGTAGGAGCTGAAGAGCTTGTACAGAAAATTCAGTCTGAAAACTGGTTTGATTTTGACGTTGTAGTGGCAACACCCGATATGATGGGTCTTGTAGGTCGTATAGGCCGTGTGCTCGGACCTAAAGGTCTTATGCCTAACCCCAAGGCGGGAACGGTTACAATGGACGTAACACGTGCCGTACAGGATATTAAAGCCGGTAAAATTGAATACCGTCTTGACAAAACAAACATTATTCACTGCCCCATCGGAAAGGTTTCTTTCGGAGATGAAAAGCTTGTAGATAACTTTACAACTCTTATGAACGCTATCGTTAAGGCTAAACCTTCGGCAGCTAAGGGTCAGTATTTAAAGAGCGTTGCGGTTGCATCCACAATGGGACCGGGCGTGAAAGTAAACGGCGCAAAATTTGTTGGCTGATTTTACTTGACAAACTATTTATATTATGATATAATACTCTCGTTCCGCAGACAGCAGGTACAAAAATAAATCCTGCCGAGGGATACTTCTGAAGATTTTAAGAGGTTCTTTGTCTGCGGGCAGAGAACCTTTAATTTTGGGTTTATATTGAAACTGAGGAGGTGTTACAATATGCCAAGCGCATCGGTATTAAAGGAAAAACAGCAGATTGTCGCAGAACTTACGGAAAAAATTAAAAATGCGGCAACAGGTATCTTTGTTGACTACAGAGGACTTACGGTGGCTCAGGATACAGAGCTTCGTGCAAAGCTTCGTGAAGCAAACGTTGAGTACAAAGTTATAAAGAATACTCTTTGTCGTTTCGCTGTAGACGAGTTGGGCATGAATGAGCTTGATTCCATATTGAACGGACCTACATCATTGGCTGTCAGCGTTGAAGATCCGGTTGCTCCCGCAAAGATTCTTGCAGACTTTGCAAAGGACAATGAGCAGCTTGAAATCAAGGCAGGCTTTATGGATGGCAAGGTTCTTTCAATGGATGAAATCAAAACTCTTGCTTCCACACCGTCAAGAGATACTCTTATTGCGAAGATTATGGGAAGCCTCAATGCTCCCGCTTCAGATCTTGTTCGCTTGCTTCAGGCTATAGTAGATACAGGAACAGAGCCTGCTGAACTCGCGGCAAAAAAAGCAGCTGACGCAGCTCCCGCAGAGGAAGCTTCGGCAGAGGCATCGGCTGAGGAAGCTCCCGCAGCTGAATAATTAACATAAAATTAATTTTATTGGAGGTAAACTTAAATGGCAAATTTAGAAGGCATTATTGCTGAAATTAAAGAATTAAAGCTTTTGGAAGTTGCTGAACTCGTTAAAATGATGGAAGAAGAGTTTGGCGTAAGCGCTGCTGCTCCCGTTGCGGTTGCAGTTGCAGGTGACGCAGGTGCTGCTGCGGCAGAGAAGACAGAGTTTGACGTTGTTCTCGCTGAAGCAGGCGCTGAGAAGATTAAAGTTATAAAAGTAGTTCGTGAGATCACAGGTCTCGGACTTAAAGAAGCTAAGGATCTCGTTGAAGCTGCTCCTAAGGCTATCAAAGAAGGCGTATCCAAGGATGACGCTGAAGCTATGAAAGCTAAATTCGAAGAAGTTGGCGCTAAGATCGAACTTAAGTAATTATTTTCGAACCTAATTGAAAAAGGGTCTGCAGTGATTTAAACTGCAAGCCCTTTTTTACGAAAAAGTCCTTGACAAATCGTAATAATTCGGATATAATATCAGAGTATCCTTGCTCTTTTAGGTAAAAAGAGCCATTAGTCCAAAAGGAGGTGTATATGATGACAGAACTCGTAAACAAGTATGAAACTATTTTTGTTCTTGACGCGGCCCTTTCAGAAGAGGAGACCACGGCATTACAGGACAAGTTTACAGCTCTTATCGCAAAGTCCGGTGAGGTAGAAAGCGTTGACGTATGGGGCAAGCGCCGTTTGGCATATCCCATCAATTACAAGACAGAAGGATACTATGTTCTTGTAAACTTCACAAGCTCGCCTGATTTCCCGAAAGAACTCGAGCGTGTTTACGGCATAACGGAAGGCGTGCTCCGCACGATTATCGTTCGCCGCGACGAAGAGTAGGAGGATAAGAATGGTAAACAAAGTAATCCTGGTCGGAAGACTTACTAAGGACCCTGAAATCAAAAGTACGGCAGCGGGTATTTCCGTTCTCAATTTCACCGTTGCTGTCACAAGAAAATATAAAGACCAGAACGGAGAGCGTCAGAGTGACTTTATAAACTGTGTTGCGTTCCGCAATACGGCAGATTTTATTTCCAAGTATTTTCATAAGGGAAACATGATTTCCATAGACGGAGCAATACAGACCCGTACTTATGATGATAACGAAGGAAAACGTCACTATGTAACGGAAGTTATAGCAAATGACGCAGGCTTTATTGAAAGCAAACGTGAAATGGAAGGCGGAGCAGCTCAACAGCATGCAGAAACGGCTGATACTTTGCCTGAGCTTCCGACAGAGTTCGGAGCAGACGCCATTGACGACGATTTGCCTTTCTGAGTTTGATTTCTATGGGCGCTGCGTATATGTGCGCAGCAAGAATGATTTTTGAAAGGAGTTTTATCCATGGAAAAGGAAAGAACAGAAAAGACTTTTCGCAGCCGCAAAGCTAAGAAAAAAGTCTGCCAGTTCTGTGCTGACAAAGTTGAGCATATCGATTATAAAGATGTAGCGCATCTCCGCCGTTATATTTCGGAAAGAGCTAAGATTCTTCCCCGCCGTATAACAGGAACATGTGCTAAACATCAGCGTCAGCTTACAACGGTGATTAAGAGAGCTCGTCATATTGCTCTTTTACCGTATTCGGCTGAATAATTTTAAATTTAGAGGGCTGTTTAAACAGCCCTTTTTTTATATAACACTTGACATAGTATGCAAACTGTGATAACATGGTATTGAAAAGCAGATGTTGAATGGAGTGTTAATATGAAAAGAGAAAAACTTTCTGAAAGAAAGCTGCCTGATTATACAAAAGGGGAAGAGATTTTTAATATGACAACTCACATTGTGGGCGGAGGTGTCGGACTTGTTGCTCTTTGTCTTTGTGTGATTTTTGCGGCAATACATAAGAATACATATGCTGTTGTGGGAAGTGCAATATATGGAGCATCAATGATTGTACTTTACACAATGTCAAGCATTTACCACGGTCTGAAACCGGGCTTGAAAGCCAAAAAAGTTTTTCAGGTTATAGATCACTGCTCCATATTTTTGCTTATAGCAGGCACATATACGCCGATTTGCCTTGCAGCACTCAGAGAGTATTCTCCGGCTGTAGGCTGGACTGTTTTTGGCGTTGTCTGGGCTGCTGCCGCAATAGGTATTACACTTAATTCAATAGACTTAAAGTCTTTTGAAAAAATTTCGGTAGTATGTTATTTGGCAATGGGGTGGTGCATTGTGTTTGCGTGGAGCGCAACAACCGCATCAATAGCGCATGGAGGAATAATTTTTCTTATAACGGGAGGAATTGCATACAGTATAGGTGCTGTTTTTTATATATTGCAGAAGAAAAAGAGATTTATGCATTCGATATTTCATATATTTGTTGTTTTGGGCAGCTTATTGCATATGTTTTGCATTTTATTTTATATAGTGTAAGAGTATTAATTAAACATGATTTTGTATTTTTAGACATTTTTATTTAAAAAATTACATAAATTTGCAAAAAAGTATTG
>USAP01000120.1 GCA_900552775.1 uncultured Eubacteriales bacterium
TATAATAAGGAGGAAAAAGGAAATGGCAGAAACCACCGATTTCAGGTACAATACGGGCGCCGCAAAGGTGCCGTGGGCGGCAGTCGGCGAAAACTATAACGCGGAGGATTTAAAGGCAATTGTAAAATTCCTCATGCAGGGCAGCGGAAAGGAATACGACGAGATAATTGAGGCTGTAAACAAGCAGATAGATAAGCTCGGCGAAATCGCAACGCCTCCCGGAAAGCTTTCCCTCGCGGCAAAGGTTGAGGAGGCGGAAAAGGCGTGCGACGAGTATCTCGGCGTGCCCGGAAGCCTTTTTGTCACAAATGCGACGGCAGGCTTTGAGATTGCGTATAAATATGCAAATCTCAAGGAGGGAGACGAGGTAATCGTGCCTTCCATTACGTTTATCGCAACAATGGCATATCCTCTTTCCGTGGGCGCAAAGCTCGTTTTTGCGGATGTTGACCCGAAAACGCTTAATATGGACCCCAAGGATGTTGAGCGCAAAATCACCTCTAAAACAAAAATGATTGTGCCCGTACATATAGGCGGATACCCTGTGGATATGGACCCGATTATGGAGCTTGCGAAAAAGCACGATATTATAGTGCTTGAGGACGCGGCTCACGGCTTCGGCGGCGAATACAAGGGTAAAAAGCTCGGCACAATAGGTCATTTCGGCTCTTACAGCTTTCACGAGGTTAAAAACTGCACATCGTTCGGCGAGGGCGGTATTTTAACAACACAGATTCCCGAATTCCGCAGCGAAATGAAGCGCGCGCGTTTCCTCGGTATGGACCAGAGCCGCGCCATTGAGAACTGGCTTTACGATATCACTGCGATTGAGGGCAAAAACGCTCCTTTTGTTGCAAGCAACAACTGCTCCACAACGGAGATTCAGGGTCTCGGTCTTTCACTTCAGCTTAAGAGATATGACAAGATTCTGGCTGAGAGACGCCGCAGCGCAGAGTACATGACAAAGAGACTTTCCGGCAATCCCGCAATTGTTCCGCAGGATCTCGGAAATGACGATATTGTTCCCACTTTCCACCTCTATCTCCTCGAGATAGTTCCCGAGCTTGCCGGCGGTGACGTTCAGGAATTTAAAGAAAGACTTACGGCGAAGGGCGTTACAAACATTCCGCATTTCGGTCCGCTTTACAAGTTCAACATTATAAAGCAGATGGGTTACGACAGGGACGCTATTGCAAAATCCTGCCCCGTAACGGAGGAAGTGTTCAACAAGAGATTTACGCATCTCCCGATTTACGACCTTACGGACGAACAGCTTAAATACATGGCTGACGCTATTTTGGAAGTTATTTCCGAAATGCAGAACAAATAATATGACAACAATCTAATATCCGGTAAAAAGCTGCTGCATAAGTCCCCTTTGCAGCGGCTTTTTTTTCGCTCACGCTTGTTCGCTTTCAATATTATACCGTAGGGGCGACCCTGTGTGGTCGCCCGTTTTGTGTTCCGCTTCCCGTTTTTATTTTTTCACGCTTTTTCCGCGGAATATTTTTTCGGCGTTGTGCCCATATATTTTTTAAAAACGGTTGAAAAATAATTGCTGTCATTATACCCGCAAAGCTCGGACACTTTTGTTACGGACAAATTCGATTCCGAAAGAAGTTTTGCGGCGGCCGTCACCTTGGAAATGTTTATATATTCGTTAAGTCCCACGCCCGTAACGGATTTAAACTGCCTTGAAAGATAACCGGGACTCATTCCGTATTTGTGCGCCAGATACGGGAGACTTAAATCGGAGCTGTAATTTTCATTTATATACTTTACAACATTTTGGATAATACTGTAAATTTCGCTCAGCTCGGACGAAACATTTTGAAGTCTGTACCGCGAGACAAGAATAAGAAGCTGTCGCAGATACAGCTTTTCGAGTTCCAGGTAATCCTCCTGCTTGTTCATGCCTTCTTTCTCGATTTTATTGAAAATCCCGTTAATCTCCGAAAGCTTGTCGGGGCGTATTCTTATAAGCTTGTCTTTTGAGAGGCTTTCTATGTACTTTTGATAGCTGCCGCCCAAAAAATCATTGTCAAAAACAAGAAGGATTCTCTCTCTTACGCCGCAGTCCGTCTTGTGAAAAGAGCCTGCCGGGACAAAAATCATGTCTCCCGGTTCAAGAATAAATATTTCGTCGCCTATAAAATATTTTGTTTTTCCTTTTTTTGAAAAATAAAGCTCGTTTTTGCTGTGGTAGTGCGCCTGGTCCATTATATAAGACGCGTCTCTTTTCTGCCTGTCGAAAAGCTCTATTTTTTCGTCTGTAAATACAGCCATATAAATCACCGAAACAATAATATCACATTTCAAAACAAAATACAACAAAAAATTAAAGATTTTCATTCAATATGATAATATATTAAAGGAAAACACTATAAAATTGCGGTACAATAACAGTAATATAAAAAGAAAAAGAGGAGGAACAAATATGTCAAGAACAGAAAAAATAATACAGTTTGGCGAGGGCGGCTTCCTGCGCGGCTTTGCAGACTGGATGATACAGAAAATGAATGATAAGGGTCTTACAAATTACGGTGTTGTTGCGGTACAGCCCATAGAGCGCGGAATGTGCGACATGCTCACGGCGCAGGGCTGCAAATACACGCATATCATCCGCGGAACGGAGGGCGTTGAAATAACAAAGGTAGACTCCATTGTCCGCTGCGTTAAGCCTTATGACGACTATGACGCGTTTTTGGCGCTTGCGGAAAACCCCGATTTTAAATTTGTTATTTCAAACACAACGGAATCGGGCATTGCGTATCACGAGGGTGACAAAGCAACCGACTGTCCGCCGGCATCGTTCCCGGCAAAGGTTTGCGCGCTGCTTTACAAGAGATTTACGCTCGGACTTGACGGATTTGTTTTCCTTCCCTGTGAACTTATCGACAAAAACGGCAAAAAACTTAAAGAAATCGTTTTGAGATATGCCGCAGAGTGGAATCTCTGCCGGGACTTTATCGACTGGGTAGGCGAAAAAAATGTTTTCTGCTCAACGCTTGTTGACAGAATCAACACCGGATACCCCAAAGACGAGAAAATCGACCTCGGCTATGAAGATAAAATGCTCAACACATCGGAGTATTTCCACCTTTGGGTAATAGAAGGCCCCAAGGAGGCTCTGACGGATCTGCCGTTTGAAAAAGCGGGTCTTAACGTAATAATCTGCGACAATCTCGAAATGTACAGAACAAGAAAAGTAAGAATATTAAACGGCGCTCACACATCTCTTGTGCCCTATGCGCTTCTTTCGGGATTCGACACTGTAAAAAGCTGCATAGATGACCCCAAAATGCTCGCGTACATCAAAAAATGCGTTTACGATGAGATTATCCCCACGCTTGATTTGCCGCACGATGAACTTGTGGAATACGCAGACAGCGTTATCGAAAGATTTGCAAATCCGTACATCAGGCATTACCTTTCCTCGATTGCGTTAAACAGCGTAAGCAAATTTAAGGTTCGCGTGCTGCCTTCGATACTTGAATATATAAAAAGATACAATAAAATGCCGGAGACGCTGCTTTTCTCATTTGCAAAGCTTGTTGAGTTTTACAAAAAGGGAACTCCCAACGACGCTGAGGACGTTATGAAGTTTATGAAGGAAAAGAGCCTTCGCGAGATACTGGCAAACAAGGATTTCTGGGACGAGGATTTAAGCTTCCTTTACGACGAGGTTTCAAAATATGAGAATTAATGTACTTGACAATGTCGAGGTTAACCTTCAAAACGGGCATAAATATGCGCTCTGCGATATAAAAAAGGGCGAAAACATAATAAAATACGGCAACCCCATAGGTCACGCCGTATGTGACATAAAAAAGGGCGAGCATGTTCACACGCATAACATGAAAACGAATCTTTCGGGCAATCTGGAATACACATATTGCCCGAAGAACGAACCCATAGAACGTGTTCACACGGACAAAACTTTCATGGGATACGTGCGCGGAAACGGAGAAGTCGGAATAAGAAACGAGGTATGGATAATAAATACCGTCGGCTGTGTAAATAAGACTGCCGAAAAGCTTGCGTCTCTTACGGGAGCATATTCTTTTCCGCATCCTTTCGGCTGCTCGCAGCTCGGAGGCGACCATAAAACAACGCAGCTTGTGCTGCGAGGCCTCTGCATGAATCCGAATGCCGCAGGTGTGCTGGTTTTGGGTCTCGGCTGCGAAAATAACAATATTGCCGAATTTAAAAAGGTTCTCGGCGATTACGATGAAAAGCGCATCAGGTTTTTAAACTGCCAGGACTGCGAGGACGAAATAGCGGAAGGCACAAAGATTATAAAGGAACTTCAGGCATATGCCGATACGTTTAAAAGAGAGCCCGTGCCCGTATCAAAGCTTAAGATAGGTCTTAAATGCGGCGGAAGCGACGGCTTTTCCGGCATAAGCGCAAATCCGCTTGTCGGCAGATTTTCCGATAAGATGATTTCTTTCGGCGGCGCATGTGTGCTGACGGAGGTGCCCGAAATGTTCGGAGCGGAGCATTTTCTTATGGAGCGCTGCAAATCCAAAGCCGTTTTTGACGACACCGTAAAGCTTATAAACAATTTCAAGGATTATTTCACCTCTCACGGACAGGTGGTTTACGAGAACCCCTCGCCCGGAAATAAAGAAGGCGGAATCACAACCCTTGAGGAAAAATCCACGGGATGTATACAGAAAGGCGGAAAAGGCGAAGTGACGGCTGTTCTGGATTACGGAGACAGGGTTACGGAAAACGGTCTGTCGCTTTTAAACGGCCCCGGAAACGACATTGTCGCAATAACGAATTTAACTGCCGCCGGAGTGCATATGATTCTTTTCACAACCGGCAGGGGAACTCCTCTCGGCGCTCCCGTACCCACGGTGAAGATATCCACAAACAAGGTTCTTGCCGACAGAAAAAAAGGCTGGATAGATTATGACTCCTCGCCCGTGCTTGAAGGTGCGGACCGGGACGATGACTTTTTCGATTTTGTAATATCCGTCGCGTCCGGTAAGGAGACAAAAAACGAGGTAAACGGATACAAGGAGATATCGATATTTAAGGACGGCGTGGTATTATAAATTCGCTCGCACGGCGAGCTCTTCGAAGGGCTACAAGTATGCCCTTCGAGTTTGCATTCGGCGCTTCGGCAAGTAAAACCCGAACACATGTTGCCTGACGATGGGAATTTTAAAATTCTTTAAGCTTATCGGGCTTGACGGGCGTCAGCCCGACTGCACCCTCTGCACTTAAATTATTAATAAAATTCCTCATCGGCAGGTGCAAGCAGTTTTTTCATAGCCAATTTTTCTTTAAACAAGGAAAATACCGCAGTGAATACTTGTCGTATTTACAAGGTGTTTGACACAGTTTTGAGGAAAATTGGCATGTAAAAACCAATACGTGTTCAAGTTTCACTTGCCTTGGCTTACGAAATGCGTTGCATTTCTACCCTCATATAGGAATAAAAAGCCACGCACAGGTCGCGGCTTTTTATGAATTT